>CAZEJA010000087.1:0-9651 GCA_964512215.1 uncultured Planctomycetaceae bacterium | reverse complement strand
AGACGGCATACGAGATGATCTGGTGACTGGAGTTCAGACGTGTGCTCTCCGATCTACCGCCGCCAGCGTCCCCGCGACGCGCCGGAACGCCTGGTCGATCCGGTGGCGGATCATCTGCTCGCCGAGGACGGCCAGCATCAGGAACGACAGCAGGGCGAGCGGAGGGAGTTGTCCGTAGGCGTTGGCGCGCCCCCCGGCCGCCAGGGGCCACCAGTAGGGGAAGCAGGCGAGGACGATCGTGCCGAGCATGCCGGTCACGCCGAGCAGTTGCAGCCCGGTCGCGGCGGCCATGCGGGACAGTTCACGGAAGCTCACGACCAGCAGCGCCACCACCAGCAGCGCCAGCGGCAGCCCCGGCAGCGGGGAGGAGTCAGGCGACTCGAGCCCGCTCTCGATATGCCCGTCCAGCCAGAGCAGGCCGATCATCGCGGCGGCCATGATCGTGCCGAAGAGGATTCGCGTGAGCACCTTCTTGCGCATCGCCCCATTACGCGCAGCAGGGCGGGGAAATGCCACCGGAAAATCGGTCAGAGGCGCAGGGCGTCCTCGATGAGGCAGCCCTCGCAGGGGCAGAAGGCGCGAAGATTGGCTTCCGGCGTGCCGGGCGGCACCTCGCAGCCGGGCATGAGAATGAAGCGGTCTCCGTCGTCGGCGATGCACTGTCGCGCCGCAGCGGCGACGTCTTCGACGCTGCCCTGGAGCAGGACGGCCGACGGATCGAAGTTGCCGCAGAGCGTGACGTCCGGTCCGACGGCCCGGCGGGCGTCGGTAAGGGGGACCATCCAGTCCACGTCGATGACGTCCGCGCCGGTCTGGCCCATTCGCTCGACGATGCCGCTGATGTTCCCGCAGATGTGCAGTTTGACGGCCGCCCCGGCCTCGTGGATGCCCGCGAAGAGCTTCCGTTCCCACTCGAAGACGTGCTCGTTGTACAGGGCGGGCCCGACCAGGCTGGCCGCGGCGTCGCCGACGCCGATCATGTCCGCGCCGGCGTCGATCTGCGCCCGGGCGAAGGCGAGGGCCTGCTCGACCAGCACGGGGGCAGCCTGGTGGAACATCTCCGGCGTGTCGATCAGGTCCATCATCGATTCCTGCACGCCGCGGAGATCGGCGTATTCGGCCAGCGGACCCTCGACCCATCCGAGCACGCTGTGCGTCTCGCCGATCTCGCCCGCCATCTTGCCGACGGCGGCGACGCGGTCGGCCACCCGCGGGGCGGCCAGGAGATCGACACTCGCCAGGGCGGCGACGTCGTCGGGCGAATGAATCAGGGGGTCGGCGGGCTTGCCGACGCCCTCGTCGGGATACTCGAATTCCATTCCATACCCCGACGCCTCGCGCCACGGGTCGCTGATGGCGCTGGTCTGCTCCACGCCAAACGCGCGCGTGACAGCAAGTTGCGACTCGGCGAGCACGCTCGCGTCGAGATAGAAGTCCCGATAGGTCCGCCCGACGAAGTGGGCCGCCCAGGCCATGAAGATCGGCGTGACCGGCACGCGGTCGCGGGGCTCGCCATGAATCGCAGCGTAGAGTCGTTCCTTTGGCGTCATGGTTCCTCTCTCCCGGGCGGGCGTCGCATCTGCTTGGTTTCGCTGCGGCGGCGTTTCTGTTCGAGGCGCCGTCGCCTGGAGGCGGCGGTGGGGCGGGTCTTGCGGCGGCGCTTCGGGACCGCGGCGGCGCGGCGTACCAACTCCGCGAGGCGTTTCTCGGCGTCTCTTCGATTGCGTGTCTGACTGCGGAAGCGGCGCGCGTCGATGAGCAGTTCGCCCTGAGCATTCATCCGGGCGCCGGCCAGGCGGACCAGCCGGTGCTTGACCTCCTCGGGCAGCGACGGTGAGGCGTGTACGTCGAAGCGGAGTTGGGCGGCCGTGGCGACCTTGTTGACGTTCTGCCCGCCCGGGCCCGACGAGCGGACGAACTCCAGGCGAATCTCATCGTCGTCGATCGCGATGTCGGGGGTGATGCGCACTCGCGTGCTCCGCTAGGGGGCCAGTTCCAGAACGACGACGCCGTCGAGAATGGCCGCGTCGCCCCGGGCCGATACGTGCATGCCTTCCGTGAGCTTGAAGTATCCCGCGGCCGAGCGGGGCAGGCCCGCCTGCTTGCCCGTGAGCTTTCCGGAGGCAATGGGCTCGGCCAGGGCGTACTCGTTGGCGAACGTCGTGCCGGCCTTGGGGCTCGGATCGTGCAGGACCAGGACCGTCGCCTCACCGGTCTTGCGGCGCTCGACGCGATAGCCCACCAGCGTCACCCAATGCCCGCCGACACGTTCGTAGGCGTCGGTCTTCTTGTCGTACTTGTACCAGCCGACGTTCAGCCAGACGCCGGAACTGCCGAGCAAGGCCTTCTTCATCCACGCAAGCTGCGGTACCGCAACGCCGGTGGAGGAGTCCTTGGGATGTCCTCGCCAGCCCTGGTATTCCAGGCGCTTGACCACGCACTTCCGCTCGGCGAGCAGCTTGCGAACGCCGCGGATGACGCCGACGGCGCCCGTGCCCGTGGTCATGCTCGTCTTCATATACTTCGGGCCGCTGAGCGTGCGGGCGAGGGCGGCCGCTGCTGCGGTACGGTCGGTTTCGCCGAGGGCCAGGCGCGGATACCCGTTCCGGGCCAGCCACGCCAGCGAGTTGGCGGCGCTGACGGGGCCGCAGCAGGTTCTCCCGCCCCCGGGAAGTTTGGCGGAGGCGGCGGTCTGTGTCAGGTCGGGAACAGTCCGGGCGCGGTCGAGCAATGCCCGCGGGACCGCCCACGGCGCCCAGGCGTACAAGGAAAGGCGGGAGGCATGCTTCCGTCGGCGTAGAAGGTCCGCCGCGAGGACCTGTCCGTCATCGGCACGAGCCTGTGCGGCTGCATCGTACGCAGCCGCGACGCTTGCCCACGCCTGCTCGATCGTATCGCAGTATGCGCGGAGGGTCGTCTGCGCCCCGACGCCCCTCGAACCGTTGCCTTCGATCTCTCTGACCAGCTTTCGGATCGCTTCGGCTGCTTTGCGGTCGCCGAGCGCATCGACTTCGTGAGCGGCGGCTGCGAGCGCCGCAGGTGCACCCGCCCGGGCGACGTTGACCTGCCGGGGTAAGGCGGATGTCTCCGTCGCGGCAGACGGTTCGGCTGCCAGGGGCGAGCCCAGCGATGCGAGAAGGAGGATGGGAAGCGTGCGGTTCATGCCGTCGCGATTCTACCATGGGGCGCGGCGCGGGCGAAGTGCGGGTGTTACTTGTTGCTGGCGTCAACGCCGCCGAAGCGCCGGTGGCGTGAGGCGAAGTCGCGGATCGCGATGTGGAACTGCTCGACGGTGAAGTCCGGCCAGTAGAGGTCCGTCACGTAGAACTCCGCATAGGAGAGCTGCCAGAGCAGGAAGTTGCTCAGTCGCATCTCGCCCGAGGTGCGGATCAGCAGGTCCGGGTCGGGCATGCCGGCCGTGTCGAGCGACGCGGAGATGACGGTCTCGTCGATGGCGTCGGGGGCCAGGTCCCCGTCGGCAACGCGGCGGGCGATCCGAGAGACGCCCGCGACAATCTCCGCTCGCGAGCCGTAGTTCAGCGCCAGCCCGAGCGTCATGCCCGTGTTGTCGCGGGAGATGCGGATCGACTCGTCGAGTTCCTGCAGGACGTACTCGGGCAGCCCGTCGCGGCGCCCGAGGTGCTGGACGCGGATGTCGTTGTCCATGATGGTCGGTCGCTCGCGCCGGAGGTACTCGGCGTAGATGTGCATCAGCGTCTCGACCTCGTCGCGCGGGCGGTTCCAGTTCTCGATGGAGAAACTGTAGAGCGACAGCGCCTCGAGCCCGAGGTCGGCGGCTTCGGCGATGATGGTGCGGACGCGTTTGGCGCCTTCCTGGTGGCCCGCCGTCCGGGGCAGGTCGCGGCCGCGGGCCCAGCGCCCGTTGCCGTCCATGATGATCGCGATCGAACGCGGGAACGCCTCGCCGGGAACGCCGACGGGGGCGCGGTGAGCGGCGATGCTCTCGGGGGTGGGCTTAGCCATTCTCCAGGCCCCGGACCTGCGTGCGGTGCACGATGGTCGCTTCGCGCCCGGGCCCGACGGAGACGAGCCCCACGGGGCGGGCGAGCAGTTCTTCGAGGCGTCCCACGTACGCCTGGGCGGCGGCGGGAAGGTCCTCGAAGCGGCGGCAGGACGTGATGTCCTCCTGCCAGCCGTCCACGGTCTCGTAGACGCATTCCACGTCGGTCATGCCGACGGGGTTGAGGGACTCGACGTCTGCGCCGCCGACGCGGTAGCCCGTGCAGATCTTCAACTCGTCGAAGCCGCTCAGCACGTCCAGCAGCGCGACGGCGAACTCGTTGACCCCGGACAGGTCGGCGGCGTAGCGGACGGCGACGGCGTCGAACCACCCGCAGCGCCGGGGGCGCCCGGTGGTCGTTCCGTACTCGTGCCCGCGCTCGCGGATGCGGTCGCCGATCTCGTTGTCCTGCTCGGTGGGGAAGGGGCCCGCGCCGACGCGCGAGGTGTAGGCCTTGATCACGCCGACCACCTGCCCGACCTGCGAGGGCGCCACGCCGGCGCCGCTGGGCACGCCACAGGCCGTCACGTTCGAACTGGTCACGAACGGGTACGTCCCGTGATCCACGTCCAGCATCGAGCCCTGCCCGCCTTCGAAGAGGACGCGCTCGCCCTTTACGGAGGCATCGCGGAGGATCGAGCCCGTCTCGCAGATCATCGGGGCCAGGCGCTTGCCGTATTCGATGTACTCGGCCGCGATGGCCTCGCCGTCGATGGGCTCGGCGTCGTAGAGGGCGGCGAAGGTGCGGCTCTTGATGTCCGCGATACGCAGAATCTTCTCGCGCAGGGCGTCGGCGTCGACCAGTTCGCCCGCCCGGATCGCGGTCGTGCGGTTCGCCTTGTCGCTGTAGCACGGGCCGATGCCGCGGGCGGTCGTGCCGATCTTGCCCGCGCCGAGGCTGGCCTCGCTGAGCGTGTCCTGCAGCTTGTGCCAGGGCATGACCACCTGGGCGGCGGCACTGACGCGGAAGTTCTCGGGCCCGATCTGAACGTCGCGCTCGAGCAGCCCGTCCAGTTCTTCCAGCGCCACGGTCGGGTCGAAGGCCACCCCGTTGCCCACCACGTTGCAGACGCCGTCGTGCAGGATGCCGCAGGGGATCAGGTGCAGCGCGAACTTCTCGCCCTCGACGTTGACGGTGTGTCCGGCGTTGGCCCCGCCGCAGTAGCGTGCGACATAGCGGCAGGTATCGGCCAGGGCGTCGACGACCTTGCCCTTGCCCTCGTCTCCCCACTGTAGCCCGATGACGGTAACGTTGTTGGAGTCCATAGCGGCGTCGTGTTCCTTGTTGGGGTCGAAACAGCCTGTCCGGGCGGTCGGCAGGGGCGTCCCTGCCTGCGGAAGGCCCGAGTCCAATGCAACCGCACCAGCATAGGCCTTGGAGGAAACGTGTCAAGGCATCTTGCCGCTTTTGACGATCCAAATGCACGGAATCGACTTGGCCCGGGGCAGGGCGGGCCGCTACAATGAGCGCAACGAGAGCGTGAAACAGGAGTATGTCGGTGGTGCGTGAACGGCGACAAGGCAAGCTGCTGGGCGTGGGCCTGGACAACGAGGACGGACACGTCCGCGTGACGCAGGGCGAGAACTTTCATCTGGTCGGCGGGTCCGAGGGCACCCACGAGCAGATGCAGGAGAAGTGCATCAAGTTCAACGAGAAACTCGGCGCCCGGGGCAAGCAGATCGAGGAACTGGAACGGGACGAGTTTCTGGACATCGCAGCCGACTGCAAGATGAACGTGGCGCTGCCGAAAACGGACGACGGAACGGATGCGAAATCGGGCTGAAAACGCCCTCGAAAACGGCTGTAAATGCTGATGCGAGAAGAAGCAAGGTTTTCCCGAAAGTCGGGCATTTTTCCCCTTGCAAAGATCGAGATGATCGCGTATTTGTAGAGGTATCATATCGTGCAATCGCCGGTTGTGAGGGCCGGCAGCACTTCTGAGTCGTGACACGGAGGTCGTTGCGTTTGCGGACAGGAGGACACCGTAATGCGTGCATATCGGCCGGGACGTTTCGATACGTTCCAAGGTGAAGACGAACAGGAGTTGGAGGCTCGTCGCGAGAACGTCGAGCGGTATATCCGTCTTGCCGAGGCGGGGCAGCCGCTGTTCGAGAGGCCCTCGCGTGCGCGGAGGCTGCAGCAGAAGGTCGACCGCAGAGGGTCCGAGTAGACGACGTCGTCCAACCGGCGCGGCGGGGCCGCGTTACGACCACTTCGATGAACCGCCCGGGGTCGATCTGCGCTTACCCGGCGCGGTCGCTTCGGGTATAAGGGGGACGGTATGACCCGACCGCAGCCCGCAACATCCACGCAACCCCCGCAGCCGCGGACCGTCGATCTCGACGACGGCGGCGTCCGCACGTTCGCCCCCGCGAAGCTCAATCTGGACCTGCGGGTCGGGCCGCGCCGTGAGGACGGGTTCCACCCGTTGGAGTCCGTGGTGGTCAAGGTCACGCTGTACGACCGGATTGACCTGCGGGCTCGAACGGACGGGGAGGTGACGTTCTCGTGTGCGGGCGCCGACTGCGGGCCGGACGAATGGAACCTGGCCTGTCGGGCTGCGCGACTCCTGGCCGAAGGGCATGACGTTCCCGGCGTGGACATGGAACTGACCAAGCGCATCCCGCCCGGCGGGGGGATAGGCGGGGGCTCGTCCGACGCCGCCGCAGTTCTTGGGGTTCTGCGGACGCTATGGGGGCTGGACGTGTCCGATGCGGACCTCGCGGGGATGGCTGCGGAACTGGGCAGCGACGTGCCGCTCTTCCTGGGCGGCCCCGTGTCGCGAATGACCGGGCGGGGCGAGCACCTGGAACCCGTGACCGTGCATCCCTTCCTGGCGGTGTTGATCCTGCCGGGTCTGGCCTGTCCGACGGCGGACGTCTATCGGGCGTTCGACAACATGCCCGCGCCGCCGGCGGGGGGGCTGGCGGTCGACGCGCTCGCCGGGCCGCCTTCGACGTGGCGCGGGGATCTGGTGAACGACCTTGCCGCTGCGGCGAGGCGGGTTTGCCCGGAGCTGGCCCGGCTGCACGAGAAACTCACCGAAGCCGTCGCGCCGCCCGTGTGTATCACGGGCAGCGGCAGCACGATGTTCATCCTCTGCGACGATGCAGCGGAAGCCGCCGTGGCCGCCGGCGCGGCTCGCGAGGTCACCGACGGCGAGGTGCTTGTCGTCGAGCCCAACCCGTGGTAATCTGGGGCGACCGATGGGGTCCCGAAGAAGGACGGTGCGAACGTGCTTTCCTGTCCGAGTTGTCAAACCCGCCTGACCCGCGTGCAGACCTCCGAGGGGATCGTGCATGCCTGCCCGGCGTGTCGCGGGCGAGCGGTGGCGCTCTCGGTGTTGCGGAAGGAGAACACCTCGTCGTCCTTCCTCAAGAGCCTGTGGGTCCAGGCCCGTCAGGCCCGTCCGAAACAGTCGCGCCCGTGCCCGAACTGCGAACGCCCCATGGTCAAGGCGGGCTTCCCCCGCGTCGTGGGCGAACCACTTGTCCTGGATGTGTGTTGCCGCTGTCAATTCGTCTGGTTCGACCTGGGGGAGTATGGCAGCGTGCCGCGACAGGTGGAGAAGCCCGTCAGGGCGCCCAAGGCGCCCCCGCCGCCACCACCGAGTCAGGCGCGACCGAAGAAGCGTCTGAGAACGCCGCCACCTGTTCGCGCCGTGCAAAGGACCACAAACGCCGATGCACTGGGGTCGGAGGCGGCGGACAGCGTCTGGCAGTATCTGCCGGGAATCTTCGGGCTGCCCGTGGAGAGCGGGGCGCCGCGGTTGTCGAGTCGCCCGGTGGTCACGTGGGGGCTCACGGCGGTCATGGCGCTGGTGACGATGTGCCTGCTGTTGACCGGCGCGTTGGGAGAGGCGGTCCGGCAGTGGGGGTTCATCCCGGCCGAGTGGGCCCGCCACTCGGGGCTGACGCTCGTCGCGTCGTTTTTCCTGCACGCGGGGGTGTGGCACCTGCTGTCGAACGCGTACTTCTTCTTGCTGTTCGGCGACAACGTGGAAGATCATCTGGGCAAGATCCTGTTTGTCGTGCTGCTGGCGGCATCGCACGTGGCGGGCATGGCGCTTCACGCGATGCACGGCCCGTACTCGGACATCCCGTGCGTCGGGGCCAGCGCGGGGATTTCGGGTGTGATCGCCTACTATGCGATGGCGTTTCCGCACGTGCGGATCAAGCTCCTGTTCTGGATCGTGATCATCCCCAAGTGGATTCGCATCCCGGCGTGGCTGGCGCTGGTGCTGTACGCCGCCCTGCAGCTTGTGGGCGCGTGGCGTCAGATCTCCGGGTTCACGAACGTCTCCTACCTCGCCCACATCGGAGGCCTGGGCGTGGGCGTGCTGGCCGGCTTCTGGGCGCGACTGTCCCGAGACGAACACCGTCCGTAGAGAATGCCCCCCATCTCCCCCGGGCCCAAACGCCGGTAGGCAGGTTCATCCCTGCCATAGGCCGTTCAGGCCCGCCTCTCCCCAGCTGGACGCGCGCAGACAGACCCCGCCGTGTTGGCAGGGCCTGTCGAAATCGCTACCGGCCTTCCGGGGCGCGGGGGGCGAGCTTCTCGTTCGCTTCGATGGCCTTGTCGTTCTCGGCCAGCATCTCGCGAAGCATCGCCAGCACCTTCTCGTCCTGCTTCGACTCCTGGTACAGGTCGCGGAGGGTGAGGCGGAGCGAATTGCGGAGTCCGAGCGACTTGGTCTTCGGCAGAAGCTCTTCCAGGTCGGCGATGATCTCGCTGAGGTCGCGGTCGACGTCCGTCCGGAGCCCGCCGATGGCCATCATCCCGGCGGCTTCGGGGTTGAACGACGCCCGGTTCATGTGCTCGATCAGCCCGACCATCCGCCCCATCTGCTCGGCGTACTGGACCGGGTCCAGGCGCGGCGGATGAGGGCGACCCAACGGGCCGCCGCGATCGCGCGGTCTCCCGCCGGGATGATGCGGCGGGCCTTCCCGCAGTGGCCGGTCCGGCTCGCGATCGCCCTGAGCGAGCCCCGCGGTGACGACCAGTCCACCCGCCAGGGCGCCGACCAGCAGAATGACTGTCAGCTTTCCATACGTCATCATGGTACTCCTTACATCCGACAAGGGGCGGAGCTGCTGCGCTACCGCCCGCGATGCCGGCGGGAACTGTGCTTGCGTTTCTCGTGTTTGTCCTTGTCTTCGTCCTCGTGTTCCGGCTCGGGCCGCTCCGGGCGTCCGTGGGGGCGCTCGCCGCCCCGCACATCATGCTTGTCGTCCTCGGGACGGCCTCGGTGCGATTCGCCCTGAGGGGGGTGCGGCCGATCGCGGCCGGGGGGGAACCCGCCCGGGCCGGGCCCGAACGGTCCGTGCCCGCCGTGCCCGCGGCCGAACGGAGGCCGGCCCATCGGGGGCTTGCCGCCCCGCAATTGGGGCGGGGGCCGGCGCTCGGAATGCGGCTGCATCCCGTGACCCCGACTGAACGGGGAAGCGCCGTGCCCCTGACCCCTGGCTGCGGGGGGCGGGCCCTGAGGCCCCTTGCCCCGCACCCCTCCACGTTGTTCCGGTGACGGGCTCTGGCGGTGACCGCCGCGTCCCTGCTGGCCGAACGGGGGACGACCCATCTGTCCGCGTCCCTGCTGGCCGAACGGGGGACGACCCATCTGTCCGCGTCC
>CAZEJA010000086.1:0-9735 GCA_964512215.1 uncultured Planctomycetaceae bacterium | reverse complement strand
CGAGGCCAGACAAATATGCTTAACTTAGGACCATTGGGGACAGTCCCCATTTTCCCTTGGTCCCTGTCGTTGTCGTTGCTACGTCCGCCCTGCATCTCGTAGACTGTCGACGCCCCCAAGGGGCGGAACCCCATCATGTTCTACCTGGAAGACAGACTGCGGCCGACGGCGCCGGACTCGCCCGGGCGGCGCGACCTGCTGGGGCTGGCGCTGCTGGCGGCGTTGGCGGTTGTGCTGCTGCCCGCTTGGGCAGGGGGACGGGCCTTCGAGGAGTACCTGCCCGAGGCCGCCGTCGTCATGGGGTCGCACTACCTCCTGCCGGCGCTCGGGTTTCTGCTGGCGCTGCGGGTGGGGGCGATCGACCTGAGCGTCTGGGTCTGCGCGGCGGCTGGGGGGATCGTAGCGGCGGCGACCATCAACGCGGGCCTGCCCGTCGCGGCCGCGGGGCTGGCCGGGGCAGCGACGGGGCTGGCGGTCGGGACGATCAACGGATTGCTGGTGGTCTTTGCCCGCGTGCCCAGCGTGGTCGCGACGCTCGTCGTGGGGCTGGCCGTCATGTGGGCGATGCTCGCCTTCCTGCCGCAGCGCGACCTCACGGTGCCCACCGGCACGTTCGACACGTGGCGGATCGAGCACGAGGTGCAGATCCTCCAGGACGCGGGGGACGGGGCGGGGCCCAAGCCCACGTCGGTGAAGGAACTGTACCCGCTGTCCGTGACGCGACTGCTGATCGTGGTTGGTGCGTTCGTGACGTGCGCCGCCGGACTGTACGCCGTCGACCTGTTCCGCCAGTCGGGCGAGGAGATCCCGAGGCGGTGGCAGATCCTGTGGGCGATGAGCGCGTCGGGCCTCCTGGCCGCCGCGGGAGGAGCGTGCTGGCTGATCGAACACAGCCAGGCGCCGGCGGCGACGAGGCCCGTCGGCGATCTGCGGGTGCCGGCTGCGGCGCTGCTGGCCGGCGGGTTGTACCACGCGGGGCGCACGCGGACGCTGCTGACCGCGGCCGCCCTGCCGGTGGCGCTGCTGATCGCAACCGCGTGGCGCCAGGAGGTCTGGAACCTGCAGGTGGAGGGCTATGCGCTGCAGTTGGCGGTGCTGGCGGGGATGGTCGTCGTCACCCACCTGGCGTTGGCCGCCGCTGCGGGCGGGACGAGGAAGCCCCGGGGGGCATTCATCGCGGCTGCGGCATTGACGGCCGGCGGGCTGGTCGTGCTGGCCGCCAGCGCGCGGGGAGCAACGCCGGAGACCAAGTACGCTCTGCGCCTCGCAGGCGTCACGGTCTGGGCGGTCGGCGCCGTCGCCCTGGTCGTCGGGCGATGTGTAGGGGGACGCGCACCGACGAGACACGAGAGGACGGTGAATCTGCAGGCAGGGGACGAACACCCACAAGCTCCGTCCCGACCCGGTCGGGACTCCGCTTGAAGGTGGCACCCGCGCGGAAGCTGAAACCCGTTCTGGTCCCTGGTCCCAAGTCCCTGGTCCCTCTGCCCCCCTTCCGCCCGAGACGGGAAAGTGGGGACAGTCCCGGACAGCGGGACCGTCCCCATTTTCCCGCGGCCCATCCGCTCCCTCACGGTCGCGGCTCTCTCTCCCGCGGCGGTCGCTACTTCTTCGCGGGGGGCTTGGGCGCGGGTTTGGTGGTCGGGGGTTTGGGTTTGGGTTTCGGCTTGGGGGCGGCGTAGAGCAGCAGGTTCCGCATCAGGTCGACAGCGGAGTCTGGAGAGTACCCGTCCACCGCCGCGGAGGGGTACCCGACCAGCCCGGCCGTCAGGTCCTCGCGGCTGACGATGACGCCCGGGCGCTCGCCGATCAGCACGGCCCGCAGATTGGCCGTCTTCATGTTGGCCAGGCGGGCCCGGGTGCCCCGCCGATAGGTGACGCGCTCGATGCGCCGCCCGGGCAGGACGAACGGTGGGGCCGACATCGCCAGTCGCCGCAGCGACCCTTCGCCGAAGATCTCCTCCACCTGCTTCTCCGCCGAAGCCACGAAGCCGGTCGGCTTGCGGATCTGCGTGGCGGGATCGACGGTGTACTTCGTCCCGCCCGCGGCGTCGACGATCAGCATCCCGCCCTTCTCGACGAACGTCTTGATCGCCTTCTTCTGCGCGTCGGTGAGCGTGAACTCGCCCGTGCCCGTCAGCGTGGCTACCTTCGCGCCGCTGCCGGGGAGCTGGTCGATCTCGATGGGCCCGACGACGGTCAGCTTCGTGCCCGTCTCCTTGGCCATCAGCAGGCGCAGGCGCTCATGGGCCAGCGGCTCGGGGCTGCAGTTGCCGCTGTGGGTGAGGCGAGCAAGCTTGATGGTGTGGTCGGTCTTCGCGCCCGCGGCGTCCGGCCAGTGGGTCGTGCCCCGGGGGCGCAGGTCGCCGGCGTCGGTGAGGTACATGTACATGTTGCCGGGCGACTCGAACGCCCACTTGCGCGTGACGCGGTTCTGGAGCTGCCATTCCTTCGGCAGGTCCATGTCCGTGTGGATCGCCAGCGGGCGAACGCCGTTGCTGATGATGCTCAGCTTCGGCATGCCCCGCAGCTCGAAGTGGGCGTTGAAGAGCGGGTGAGTCTGGTCGACCGGAACGAGTTCGTACTTCGGGAAGAGCTTCGCGTAGATCGTGCGGATGCCCTTGCGGAAGCCCGGCCCGTTGCACTCGGTCGCGCTGAGGATCGTCCCGCCCTGCCAGACGTAGGTGCGGATCTTCTCGAGGTCGGCGTCGGAGAACTTCGGCTCCTTCGATCCGGAGATATAGAGGATCGGCGCGTCGTGCCATTGGCGCACGGGCACCTTCAGGTTGATGACCTGCCAGTTAAGCGTCTTCTCAAAGGTGTCGCCGAGGTACCGCGTCAACGTCGCCAGGTCGCGCGGGCGGTTGTTCCAGTCGCCCTCGAACTCGAGCTTGTTGAACAGCACCGGATTGCGCCCGCGAACCAGAAACAGCAGCGCGAATGCAGAGTTGGGCACCGAACCGGGCGTGCCGCGATCCTGCTCGGCCTCGACGTCCTTCTTGGCCTTCGGGTCGGGTTTCTTCGGCGCCGCGGCCAGCACCGTGTACCCGTCGCCGTTCGTCTCCGCGGAGGATTGCGGCTTCGGGACCCACGCCCCGCCCCACGCCTTGATGAGGCTTGCATCGTTCAGCAGGCGCTTGGCCCCGAGCTTGTACCAGTCGGCCGTGCCGAAATACTTGTACCCGCACGCCAGACCCACGCGCTCCACACCGTACAGCCCGTAGTGGGACAGCGACCCGACGATCCGGGCGAAGTTCTTGTCGAAGTACCCCAGCCCGCGCTCGAGGTGCGGGTCGCGGATGTCCCGCGCGCAGCCGACGAACTGCTGCGGATTGACGTTGTCCAGGCAGACGAACAGGCTGGCGACCCCGGCGGCCGTCATGGTCGGCTTGGTGCGGCGCTGCGAGGGATTGGTGGACTTCGTGTTGTAGGGCCAGCCCCCGTCGGGGTTCTGCGTCCGCTCCCAGTGGCGCAGCACCATGTCCCAGTACCTCTTGCTGACCTCGACGTCGGCCTGCCGGGCCGCCCAGACGCCCAGCAGCCCGAACTGACTGTTGGAGTTGTCCCCGCTGTGCGGCTTGCCGTCCGAGACGTACCCGTACGAACCCAGCCTCGAGGACCGGACCAGGATGTCCTTGTCCGCCCGGAGACGAGCGAGGTAGTCGCCCTTCGTCTGCTTGTTGGCCGCCAGCCAGACGTTCGCCCGCAGCGCGACCGAGTAGGTCTTCGTGGTCTTCTGCTTGCCCAGCCAGGCCAGCGCCTTGGCCATTCGCGGCTCCTGCACCTTCACGCCGCTCTCCAGCAGGGCATAGCAGACCAGCGCGGTGGGACCGACAGGATACTGGTTGTGCCCTTCCCTGCCGTACGTCCCCCAACTTCCGTCCGGCAACTGCTGCTTCCACATGAACTCGACGCCCGCCTGGATGGCGGTTTCGACAGCTCGGTCGGAGACGCCCCCGGTCGACTGAATGCGCGGCGACCGCGTGACTGCCCCGGCTGCGGGAAGTCCCATGGAGATCAGGAGAATGCAGACGAGAGTTCTATCGCGGCGCATGGTGCTGCCTTTCCAGAGGACACTACCGGAGATCGCGGGGCCTCCGCGCCCCGCACTGCACCCGTTCAGGATACGCCCCGGTGGGGTGGGGCGTCAAGTGCGTGCGGGCACATGCCGCAGCAGGGCGGGCCTGCGGCCCGCCGCTAAACCTGTGCCCGTCGGAGGTGTCCGGATCGCCCCTTTGCACTACGTCTTTACGCCAGCTCGGTGGCGCAGGTAGGCGTCGATGAAGTCCTGAATATCGCCGTCCAGGACGCGGTCGGTGTGCGGGCTCTTGCACTCCATCCGTTCATCGCGGACGAGCTGGTACGGGTAGAGCACGTACGAGCGAATCTGGTTGCCGAACGCGATCTCGCCCTTGTCGCCGTAGAGTTTGGCGAGTTCCTTGTCGCGCTTGGCCTGCTCGTGCTGGTAGATCTTGGCCGCCAGCATCTTGCGGGCCTCGCCGCGGTTCTTGTGCTGGGACCGCTGGTTCTGGCACTGCACGACGATGCCCGTGGGCCCGTGCGTCAGGCGGACGGCGCTGGAGGTCTTGTTGACGTGCTGCCCGCCGGCGCCGCTGGCGCGGTAGGTGTCTTCGCGCACGTCCTTGTCCCAGTCGATCTCGACGTCCACGTCGGCGAGTTCCGGCAGGACGTCGACGGAGGCGAAGCTCGTGTGGCGGCGGTTCTGCGCGTCGTACGGGCTGATCCGCACCAGGCGGTGCACGCCGCGCTCGCACGAGAGATACCCGTAGGCGTGCGGGCCGCGAACGTGCAGCGTCGCCGACCGGATGCCCGCCTCGTCGCCGACGACCCGGTCGATCTCCTCGGGGGAATACCCGTTCCGCTCGAAGTAGCGCAGGTACATCCGCAGGAGCATCTCCGCCCAGTCGCAGCTTTCGGTGCCCCCCGCGCCGGCATGGATCGAGAAATAGCAGTTGCCCGCGTCGTGCTCGCCCGACAGCAGCGTGCGCAGCTCCAGGCGGTCCAGGTCCGCAATCAGTTCGCCCGCTTCCTCGGCGGCTTCGCGATAGGTCTCGTCGCTGTCTTCTTCGCAGGCGAGTTCGTAGAGCGTCGCGAGGTCCTCGATCCTGGCCGACAACTCCGTCACCGGCGCGACGATGGCCTTGGCTGTCTTCAGGCGCCCCACCACCTTCTGGGCCTCTTCCTGATGGTCCCAGAAACCCGGGCGGGACATCTGCTGTTCCAGTTCACTCATCTCCCCCTGGCGTGCGGGGACGTCAAAGAGAGTCCCGGATCGAGATGATCCGGGCGCTGAGGGATTCGATGATTTCCTTGAGGCTTTCCAGTTCCACCATGCGTCGGGTCTCCTGTGCGTCGGGGGGCATCCTACTCTGGAGGGGGGGAGTGTGGCAAGGCGAAGCGCGTCGCCCGGTCGCGTCACAGGCGGCTGAAGCGGGGGCGGACGTCGGTGCGCCCGCGCCCACGGCGCCGGCGGGAGTCCGCGGGAGTCAGGGACGAGCGCAGCAGTCGCGCGAGGGTCGCCTGCGAGATCATGCCCGCGATCGACACGGCGGACCCGATGCCGATCACAGTCAGCAGCACCCAGACGCTGCCGTCCATTGCGCCCGCCAACTCGTCGGCGCCGCCGGCGACCAGCGCCGCGATGAGTGTGACGGCCTTGAAGCCCCCGGAGATCCCGAACAGGACGATAATCGCTTCACGGAAGTGCGCGAACGCCACGGCGGCCAGCGCCACACCGAGTATCGCGCCGAGCACCCACGGCCAGACCGACCCCTGCCCTCCCCAGATGCCGACGACCAGCATCAGCCCGCTCGCGCCGATGCCGACGACGAACGTCAGGCGATACACCAGCCACGCCGCCAGGGCGAGCAGCACCGCGCAGGCGGCGCCGCCGACGAAGACGTCCATCCCCCCCGCGCTCGGCAGATACCACCGAACCAGCGCGCTGCCGATGACCGCTCCGGCCACGCCGCCCCAGACCACAAGTAGAGCCCGAAACAGGACATATCCCAAAAAGCAGAATACTATGGCCACTAGCGCAGACAGAACCAGCAGCACCCCGGGCAGTGCAAGAACGGCGGACATCCACTCGCTGATCGGCATTGTCGACAGCATGATTGGGCTCTCCCAACTGGCCTGACAGCGGCCGAAACCATCATGGCGGACGGCCCATGCGTTGTCAAATCCCGCGCGATAAAAAGGGCGACACCCAGGCGGAGGGAGACCTCGGCATCGCCCCAATAGCCGCAACCCTGGATGTAGGCGGAGGGAGACCTACATGGTTAGGGGTGCAGCGGACAACTCTTCTCATTCAGATTATAGTTCGGACGTTACAGCAGACAATCTTTAATGCATTTATTCTCCCGGAATTTTGGATTTTCGGCACGAGTAGCGTCCCAAAAAGTCCGGAGTGGCGTGGCGCCGCAACCACCACTCCGTCCGTAGTCCGTTACAGCCCGCCGCGCTGCCCGGCCGACCGAGACACACATACCCGGGCGACGCCTCGGCACCAACACGGCGATGCTCGCGGAGGCCGATCAGCTGGATGTCGGTCGGTCCGTCCCAGTCGGACCGGACATCACTGCACAGCCGATCGCCTCCCTGCCGCAGAGCGTGGCGCTCATCCGTGAGCGCCCAAAACCTCGGACATCGGGAACCTGTCACCCAGCCGTGGCACACTGGCCCGACGCCCGCATCCATCCACACTTGTCAACTGCATCCCAGGGACGACCCGCAGTTGTAGCACTTGTAACAGTTGCCGTTGCGGACCGTGATCGACCCGCACGTATCGCAGGCCGGTGCGTCTTCCTGGAACTGCGTGAACTGCTCGTCCACTCGAGGCATGAGACTGGCGACGCGGTTGGCGGTCTTGACCGTGACGGCCGCCTTCACCCCCCCGCCGTTGCCGCCCGCGCTGTCCGGGGCCGCCTCGGCGTCCGAGACGTACCCCTCCGCGTCAGATGCGCCGAGAGGCCTGCCAACCTCCTTGTCGGAGGCCTCCTGGGCGCTGCCAAGGTCCGAGGAAACATCATCCTTGATAGCCTCGGGCGCTGCCTTGGTCTGTGTAGGCGGCTTCGCTGCGCCGCCGCGATTCGGCAGATTCGTTTTGCGGTACTCTTCCAGGAACGACAACCCCAGCCACCGGAAGATGTAGTCCACGATGCTCTTGGCGAAGGGGATGTCCGAGTTCGACGTCATCCCGCTGGGCTCGAACCGCTGGTGCGTGAACTTCTTGACCAGCGCTTCCAGCGGCACGCCGTACTGCAGGCAGAGGCTGATCGCGGTGGCGAACGCGTCCATCATCCCGCCGACCGTCGAGCCCTCCTTCGCCATCGTGATGAACAGCTCGCCGGGCCCGCCGTCCTCGTACTGGCCCACGTGCAGATAGCCTTCGTGCCCGCCGACCTCGAACTTGTGCGCCAGCGACGGGCGCGTCGCCGGCAGGCGGTGACGATGCGGTTCGCGGCGGGCGGCTTCGAGGTCTTCGTGGCTGAACGTCTCGACCTGCGTCCGCTGGGCCTTCTTCTCGCCCTTCGACACGTTCAGCGGCTGGATGCGCTTCGACCCGTCGCGGTAGATCGCGACCGCCTTGAGCCCGAGCTTCCAGCCCTCGGTGTAGACGTCCACGATCTCGTCGACCGTGGTTTCGTTGGGCACGTTGACCGTCTTGGAGATCGCGCCGGACAGGAAGGGCTGGACCGCGCCCATCATGCGGATGTGCCCCATGTAATGGATGCTCCGATGCCCGTTGGCGGGCCGGAACGCACAGTCGAAGACAGCCAGGTGCGCTTCGTCCAGGTGCGGGGCGCCCTCGATGGTCTCCTGCTCGTCGATGTAGTCGATGATCTCGGTGACCTGCGCCTCGGAGTATCCCAGCCGCGTCAGTGCCAGGGGCACGGTGCGGTTGACGATCTTCAGCATCCCGCCGCCGGCGAGCTGCTTGTACTTGACCAGCGCGATGTCGGGCTCAACGCCCGTCGTGTCGCAGTCCATCAGGAAGCCGATCGTCCCCGTCGGAGCGAGCACGCTGACCTGGGCGTTGCGATAGCCCGACGCCTCGCCGGCGGCGATCGCTTCCTCCCACGCCGTTCCCGCCGCCGCACGTAAGGCGGCCGCACAGTCCTCGTCACCGATCTTCTCCACCACCGCCCGGTGCATCTTCATCACGTCCATCATCGAAGTGGCGTTCTTCCGGTGCTCGGCGAACGGCCCCATGCGGCTGCCCATCTCGGCGCTCGTCGCGTAGGCCGTGCCCGTCATCAACGCGGTGATCGCCGCGGCGACCGCTCGACCGTTGTCGCTGTCGTAGGGGTGACCCAGCGACATGATCAGCGCCCCGAGGTTCGCGTAGCCCAACCCCAGCGGGCGATAGTCGTGACTGTTGCGGCAGATCCGCTCGCTCGGGTAACTCGCGTGATCGACCAGGATCTCCTGGGCGATGATGACCAGGCGCACCGCGGCGCGGAACCGCTCGATGTCAAACGTGCCGTCCTTGCGGCGGAACTTCAGCAGGTTCAGGCTCGCCAGGTTGCAGGCCGAGTCGTTCAGGAACATGTACTCGCTGCAGGGGTTCGACGCGCAGATCTGCCCGCTCTCCGGGCAGGTGTGCCACTTGTTGACCGTCGTGTGATACTGCACGCCCGGGTCGCCGCAGACCTGCGTGCCCTCCGCGATCAGGCGGAGCAGCTCGCGGGCCTTGTACTTGTTCATCGGCTCGCCCGAGGTGACCGCGTAGGTCTGCCAGTCGGCGTCGGCAAGGGCGGCTTCCATGAACTCGTCGGTCACCCGCACGGAAAGGTTGGCGTTCTGGTACATCACCGAACTGTACGCATCGCCGTTGAACGACCCGTCGTAGCCCTGCTCGATGAGGGCCCAGGCCTTCTTCTCCTCCTGCATCTTGCAGGTGATGAATTCCTTGATGTCCGGATGATCGCAGCGAAGCGACTGCATCTTCGCGGCGCGGCGCGTCTTGCCCCCGGACTTGATCACGCCCGCGATCTGGTCGTAGACTCGCATGAAGCTCAGCGGCCCCGAGGGCGTGCCCCCGCCGGCCAGCTTCTCGCGGCTGCTGCGGAGCGTCGAGAGGTCCGTGCCCGTGCCGCTGCCGTACTTGAAGAGCATGGCCTCGTCCTTCGCGAGGCGCATGATGTCTTCCATGTTGTCTTCGACCGACTGGATGAAGCACGCCGAGGCCTGCGGATACTCGTAGCTGTTCATCGTCCGCTCGGGCCAACTCTTCTTGGCGTCCCAGTGGTAGTTGCCCTCCGAGCCCTGCACGCCGTTGTAGTGGAACAGTCCCACGTTGAACCACACGGGCGAGTTGAAGGCCGCGTGCTGGTTGACGCACAAGTACGTCAGGTCCTGGTAGAACCGCTCGGCGTCCGAGTCGGTCGCGAAGATGCCGTCCTCGCGCCCCCAGTCGGCGATCGTCCGCGTGACGCGATCGACCAACTGCTTCAGCGACGTCTCCCGCTCGTCGGTGTCCAACGCACCGTAGAAGTATTTGCTCGCGACAACGTTGGTGGCCAACTGACTCCAGTCGGCGGGCACTTCCACGTCGGTCTGCTCGAAGATGGTGTTGCCCTTGTCGTCCCCGATGCGGGCGGTGCGCTTCTCCCACCCCAGTTGGTCGAACGGATGCTCGCCAGGCGTGGAGAAGACTTCCTCGACCACCAGACCGTCCGGCGCTCGACGCGGAGCGTGCGAATCGCCCTT
>CAZEJA010000085.1:0-9817 GCA_964512215.1 uncultured Planctomycetaceae bacterium | reverse complement strand
GCGGAATCGGGCACCTGCCCTGCAACGGGCTGTTGTATCTGGGCCCACCCGCCTGTTCGTGCTGCAACTGGGTCATGCTCAATGCACTCAACGCGCTGACGACTGAGCCAGGGCTCAAGTCCTCCGAACAGCCCATCCCCGTTCAGAGGAAGGACCGGCTCGTCAAGGGCAAGGCCTACGGGGGCCCCGCCGGCACCAAGGCGGAACCCGTGGCGCCGGATGACTGGCCGACATACCGCCACGACGCCGGCCGTACCGGCGTCACCAGCGCCGGCGCCCCGAAGCAGCTCAAGCCCCGCTGGCAGGCCAAGCTCACGACACGCGCCAGCGCCCCGGTCATCGCCAGGGGAAAGGTCTTCCTGGCCGACATTGACGCACACGCCGTGGTCTCCCTGGACGCGGCGGACGGGCGCGAACTGTGGCGCTACACCGCCGGCGGGCGGGTCGATTCCCCGCCGACGTACTACCGGGGACTTCTGCTGTTCGGATCGCGGGACGGATGGGTCTACTGCCTGCGGGCGTCCGACGGCGAGCTGGCCTGGAAGTTCCGGGGTTTGCCCGACAGGAAGATCTGTGCCTACGAGCAGATCGAGTCGGCCTGGCCGGTCAACGGGAGCATTCTCGTCCGGGACAACATCGCGTACTTCGCGGCCGGTCGGAACTCCTTCATGGGCGGCGGGATCTTCATGTTCGCCCTCGACCCTCACACCGGCCGGGTCGTGCACGAGCGCCACATGTACGGTCCCCACGGCGAGAACGGGTTCCCGATCGCCATGTCCAAGCTCGGGCTCCGCGGCTTCAAGCCCGACATCTTCTTCTGCGACGAGGAACTTCTGTACCTCCGACAGCAGGCGTTCCGGCCCGATCTGCACCCCCTCGCCCCGAGCGAGGTCACGCGCCCGCACCTGATCCCCTCGCCCGGCTTCCTGGAAGCGATCCCGCACCACCGGTCGTTCTGGACGATCGACACGACGCTCCGCTACGACATCCCCACCGGGAGCGGGCCGATTCACGGCGACATCCTGGTGATGGACGGCAAGCGGTTCTACGAGGTCCGGGGGTATAAGCCGGGGCGGGCCTCCAACTTCGACCCGCGACCGAACGGGTATACGCTGTTCGCGGGCGAGTACGCCAAGGCGAAACCGCCCCCGCCCCGAAAGCCCAAGGCGGCCCCAACGAAGAAGCCGACGAAGAAGAAGGCCAGGAAGCCGCGTCCCCCCGCCGCCATGGCGGCTACGCAGTTGTGGAGCAGCCACATCCCGCTGACCGGCAAGGCGATGGTCCTGGCGGGCGACGCGCTGTACGTCGCCGGAACGCCTGTCACCTTCCCCGCCAACGATCTGGCCAAGGCGTATGAAGGACGAATGGGCGGCGTGCTGTGGGTCGCTCCCGCCAAGACCGGCGAGAAGCTGGCTGAATACAAGCTCGACTCGCCCCCCGCATGGGACAGCATGGCCGCCGCCAACGGCCGCCTCTACCTGGTCACGCAAGACGGGTCGGTCCGGTGCTTCGGTAAATGATACCTGTTGTTCGGATGGGCAAACAGGCACCGTTCGCGGGCCGGGCGAGAATGCCCGACCTACGGCTATGGAAAGGAAACTCCTCGGATGAACGGACATATGATCGTAACTGCGATGGTGGGGGTGGCGGTGCTGCTGGGCGCGTGTCGCTTCTCGGCGTTTGCGGCCGAGGCGCCATCGGTTCCGGGCAGCCTCTCGTTGGACGGAACGTGGGAGATCGTGTTCGATCCGGAGAACAAGGGGCGGGAGGGCGAGTGGCATCTGGACAAGGCCTTCACCGCCGCCAAGGGGCGGCGGAAGATCGCCGTGCCCAGTTGCTGGGAGGAGACCGAGAAGGACTACGAGGGCGTCGCCTTCTATCGCCGCACTTTCACCGTTCCGGCCGAGTGGGAAGGCAAGGTCATCCGCCTGCACTTCGATGCCGTCAACTTCCTGGCCGAGGTCTGGCTGAACGACCAGGCCGTCGGCATGCACGAGGGCGGCTTCACGCCATTCGACTTCCGCGTAGAGAAGACCATCCGCCCGGGCAAGACCAACACGCTCACGCTGCGGGTGGCCGGGCCGATCCTGATGGAGAACAAGCGGATCGAGGGCGTCGGGCAGATGGAGACCCCGCAGTGGCGGGGGGCGATTACCGGGGGCATCTGGCAGAGCGTCAAGCTGGTCGCGACCGGCGACGTGTACCTGGACGACGTGTTCATTCAGCCGAAGATCGCGGACAACACGGTGACGCTTGACGTCGACTTCGAGCAGAGCGGCGAGACCAGCCGGTCCGCGAATGTCGAAATCACGATCCGCCCGGCAGGCAAGGGCGGGAAGGTCGTCGCGAAAGCCCGGGAGACGTTTTCCTTCAAGCCGGGCGGCACGAAACATCGCGTCACGTTGAAGATCCCCAAGGCTACGTACTGGTCGCCGGACAACCCGCACCTGTATCAGGTCGACATAACCGTTCGCTGCGGCCGGGCGGTATCCGACCGCTTCACCACCCGCTTCGGCATGCGCGAGTTCACCATTCGCGACAAGAAGTTCTACCTGAACGGCAAGCCGATGTACCTCAAGGCCACCTTCTTCGAGGGGCTGTACCCGGTCAAGCTCGCGTATCCCGACAGCCGCGAGATGGCCGTCCGGGAGATTCGCCTCGCGAAGGAAGCGGGTTTCAACATGATCCGCCCGTGGCGCAAGCCCCCGCCGCCGATGTGGCTGGACCTGGCCGACGAGATGGGCGTGCTGACCGTCGGCAGTCTCGCCATCGAATGCATGGACTTCCCGGTCGAGACGGCGCGGCTGCCCGGCTGGGTCGAGAACGAGGTCCGCCAGAGCATCCTCCGCGACCGCAGCCGCACGTGCGTCGTGCAGTGGGAGCTGTTCAACGAGCTGAAGCGTCCCGTGCTGATGCAGATGCTGCACTCGATGGCGATGCTGAGCCGCCAGCTCGATCCGACGCGCCTGATCCTGGATGAATCCGGCGGTTGGGCGCAGGGGGCGAACATGTACCTGCCGTACGAGTCGGTGCCCACGAAGTTCAACGACATCCACGACTACCCGGGCCCGCAGATCAACGCGAAGGTCTACGACAAGCTGCTGCTGACGGCCGAGAAGACGCATGACGAGATGCGGAAGATGGGCCTGCACGGGCGCCTGCCGGGCCGGAACGTCGTGCCGGGGATGATGACGTTCTTCTCCGAGTTGGGCTACGGCAGTCTGCCCGACCTGGTGGAGAACAACCAGCGGTTCAAGAAGATCGGCAACCCGATCGCGCCGCCCACGGTCTACCACAAGCGTCTCGCGGACGAGCACACCGCGGCGCTGAAGGAGAGCGGGCTCGACAAGGTCTATCCCGATCTCCGGAAGTTCTGCCTCGACCAGCAGCGAGTCCACGGCCGGGCGAACAAGCGGATGATCGAGGCCGTGCGCTGCAACCCCCACGTGCAGGGCTACTGCATTCACGCGTTGACGGCGGGCAACTGGATCATCGGCGCGGGGCTGCTCGACCTGTTCCGCAACCCGAAGACGTACGCCTACGAGGGCACGAAGGAGGCCAACCAGCCGCGCATCGTCTCCATCCGCGTCCGCCCGCGTAACGTCTACGCCGAGCGCGGAACGACCATCGACATCACCGGCGTGAACGAGCTGGACGCGGTGAGCGGGAAGCTGACCGTGACGGTGACCGGCGAAGACGGCTCGGTCGTTCTGTCCAAGGCGGCGAAGGTCAAGGTGGCGTCGGGCATCGCGCCGCTGTTCAGCGAGAAGCTGGACACGAAAGCCCTCAAAGGAACCTACACGGTGCAGGCGCAAGTTGCCGCGACCAACGGCTCGTTAATCACCGAGAACACGCACACGTTTGACGTGTTCACGGCCGGGCAACTCGTCGTTCCCGAGGCCCGCATCGCCGTGTTCGATCCGAGCAACTGGCTGAAGTGGTTCTTCAAGAAGTCCGGCGTGCCGTATGTGGAGTTCAGCGCCACAACCGACCGCTCGCTGCCGGTGTTTGTCTCGCGCACCGAAGCGAAGACGCCGGCGCAGCGGAAGCTCTTTGACGAACTGAAGAAGTTCATCAAGGCCGGTGGGACGGCCGTCTACGTACAGGGCGGCGGGCCGAGAGTGCCCTGGGGCAATGCCGGCAAGGCATCACCCCTGCTGCCTGTTAACGCGGGCTTGAAACGAGCCATCGGCAACTGGACGTGCATCCCGCACATCGTCAAGGACCATCCGATCTTCGACGGGCTACCCGTCAATTGCATGATGGGGGCGGTCTACGAGAACGTCTGGGCCGAGGCTACGCTGATGCGCGTCGGCGGCGAGACGGTCGTCGGCGTGGTCGCCTTCGACTGGTTCCCGAACTACGATCGGCGCAAGCGCCACTACTACGGTCCGGGCGACACGTGGTGGGGCGCCGACGTCGCGGTCGTCCCGTTCGGCAAGGGGCGCTTCATCGCCTCGCAGATCCGCCTGATCGGAAACCTCGACAAGGACCCCGTCGCCGACCGGATCCTCTACAACCTGATCCGCTACGTGGCTCGATGATCCGGAGTCGACCGCGCGGGAGACGATGAGACGATGAGACGCATTTCCGCGAGCATACTGCCGGCGATGTTCTTGGTCCTCGTGGCATCCGCCGCGTCCGCCGACGTGAGGCTGCCCGCGATCGTCGGCGAGAACATGATGCTGCAGCAGAAGACGGCCGCTCCGCTGTGGGGGTGGGCCGACCCGGGCGAGACGGTAACGGTCGCGGGAAGCTGGGGGAAGAAGGCGACGGCCGCCGCGGACGACAAGGGCAAGTGGAAGCTCTGCCTCCCGACCCCGTCGCACGGCGGGCCCTACACGGTCACGATCTCAGGCAAGAATGAGATCACACTCAAGAACGTGATGATCGGCGAGGTCTGGCTGTGCGCGGGGCAATCGAACATGGGGTGGCGGCTGCTGTTCACGGCGGAAGGCAGGCAGGACTCCGCGGCCGCGACGTACCCGAATCTTCGCATCTTCCGTTCGGAGCGATGTCACAGCCCCACGCCCAAAGACGACTGCGTCGCGGTGTGGACGCCCTGCACACCGGAGACCGCCTCGACCTGCTCGGCCGTCTCCTTCTACTTCGCCGAGAAGCTGCATCGGGAGCTGAAGATTCCCGTCGGCATCATCGTGCAGCCCTACGCGGGAACGCCTATCGAAGGCTGGATGCCCAAAGAGATTCAGATGGACGATCCCCGCACCCGCAAGATCGTTGAGGAGGCGGATGCGGAGTCGGCCGCCTACGATCCCGCCGCCGCGAAGAGGCAACTCGAACGGGCCCTCGAAAGCTGGAAACAGGGCAAGCGGAAGGGCAAGCCCACGCTGAGGACGCCCCGCAACTGGGGGCATCAGTACCCGGGCAACATCTTCAACGGGATGATCCACCCGGTCCGCCCGTACGGCATCCGCGGCGCCATCTGGTATCAGGGCGAGCGAAACGCCAAGGACCTCGCCCAGGCCGCCAACTACGTCCGGCAACTGCCGCTGCTAATCAACTACTACCGGCGGAGTTGGCATGAGATGTCCGGGGGCAACGTCGCCAAGGACTTCCCGTTCTACTTCGTGCAGTTGCCCAGTTGGCTGGCGCCCCAGACCGCCCCGGTCGAGCCCGATGCCGCCTGGGCGGTCAGCCGCGAGATGATGCGCCTCGTCGCCCGGTCCACGCCGAATACCGGCGTAGCCGTCTCCATCGACACCGGCGACGACATCCTCCTGCACCCGAAAGACAAGAAGCCCATCGGCCTGCGCCTGGCGTACCTGGCGCTGAAGAAGACGTACGGTAAGGACTTCGTCGACTACGGCCCGTTCTACAAGTCCCACCGCGTGGAAGGCGACAAGATCATCGTGACGTTCGATTCCGTCGGCTCGGGGCTGATGGCCGGGAAGGAAGGTCCGCTGAACAGCTTCGCGATCGCGGGCAAGGACAGGAAGTTCGTCTGGGCCGATGCCGTCATTCGGGACGATACGGTCGTCGTCTCCGCGAAGAGCGTCCCAGCCCCGGTCGCGGTCCGCTACGCCTGGGCGATGAACCCCTCGCACCGGAACCTGCTGTACAACAAGGAAGGCATCCCCGCCTCCCCCTTCCGCCCCGACGCCAGGCCCCTGTTCGACGCCGACAACTACGTCCCGAAAGAGCAGCCCAAACCGACCAAGCCCAGAGGCTACGAACCGCCCCCTCTGAAGAGACCCCCCATGACGCAGTAGCTCAGTCGGACGGCTTGCCACTCAGGCAGAGGACGGTGCCGTCTTCGAGGGAGACGTAGAGCCGCCCGCCGGCGGCGGCGAGGCCGTCGAAGACGGGGGGCGCTGCGAGCTTGTGTTCGCGGAGTTTCTTGCCGGTGACAGCCGAGACGGTCCACAGAGCTGCGCCGCGGCGGCCTTCGATGGCGGCCAGGGGGTCGGCGGCGGGGACGATGTCGGGCGGGCCGGCGATGAAGAGCTTCCTGCCCGCCAGCACCATCGCGCGGACGCGGAGGGGCACGAACACCGACCAGCGGTCCTTGTCCGCCTCGTGGTCTCGGGCGAAGAGTCGCTGGCCCTTGCCGCCCAGCGTCCGGCCGCGGCGCACACGGATCCTGTCGGTGAACACGTGGACGCCGTAGAGGCTGGCCTTGTCGAAGACGAGTAACTGACCGTACGGGCCCGCTTTGCGCATGTGCCGGTCCCACCCGGGCCAGCGCCCGCCATACGTCCAGTACTTGCCCTCGTTGTCGACGTCGGCCAGGAAGCCGTGCGTCGTCATCAGGCGCCTGCCCGACGAGCCGCGCTGCGGCGAGGGGGGGTAGACGCGGAAGCCGCCGCTCTCCTTGCCCAGGTTCTGCATCGGCGAGGGGTGGCGCTTCAGGTCGCTGCCGAACCGCTCCTGGAACAGGTAGAGGTCGGCGCCGTCGCTGACGAGCAGGTCGGATTTCGCGCCGTCCATGTAGCCGGCCGTGCCCTTGTCGAGGAAGGGGTTCGGGCGCGGCCCGTCCAGGCGGTTGGTGTGCAGGACTTTGCCGGTGCGGGGGTCGAGGCCGTACAGGCGGATCCCGCCGTCGAGGTACGACGACCGCCCGGCCGTGACGTAGACGACGCCGCGCTGGACGAGCACGCTGCCGTGGACCGGCCAGGCCGACTCCACCTGCCCAAACGCGCCGACCCGCCGGTCGTGCGGGGCGGCGAGGAAGCGCCACCCCTCCCGCCCGTCGTCGAGGCGCAGGCAGTACACCCGCCCGTCGGCCGAGCCGAACAGCACGAGCGGCCCGTGCACCGTCGGCGGGGAGTCCACCCGCCCGCCGGCGGTGAACTGCCACAGCGCCTCGCCCGTCTCGGCGTCCAGGGCGCGGACCGTGTGCGTGTCCTTCTCGGCGACCAACACGCGCCCGCCCGCGATGACCGGCGGCGTGATCGGACCGCGAAGCTTCGCCCGCCACCTCTCCGCGACGGTATCCGGCACGGTCGTCGTCGCAGCCCCGCTGCGTCGCGCATCCCGCCGGTAGGCCGGCCAGTCGTAGGGGTTCGCAATGAGCGGCAGGCGCGAAGGGAGCGCGTCGTATGCGGGGCCCTTCTGCAGTCGGTTCGCCGGCGCCGGCGGCGCGATCGCCTTCGCGCTGCCCGGGGCGAGGGCGTTGAAATTCGACAGCAGCACGCCCTGGTAGCAGACGCACTGGTGCGGCGCGACGTAGAGCAGCCCGTTGGTCGGCAGCACGCCGTAGATGCACGGCGCACGCAGCCAGTCGTGCCGCATGTGGTCCTTGCCGACGAGGTCCACGAACTCCACGCCGCGCTTCGGCAGCAGCAGGAACCGCTCGGTGGCCTTGCTGCGGTAGCACCGGTAATGGTGCCCCCAACTGATGAGCTTGGGGACGACGACTTCGCGAGCGACCTTGCCCGTCAGCGGGTCGAGGCCCTGCCGCACAAGCTCGATCTGCGTGTGGGTTACCGGCAGGCGCGTCTCGCCCGTCCAGACCAGCCCCCCCGCGACGAACAGGTCGGGCGGATTCGTGATGCCCGGGCCGATGTATCTCGGCCCCCGCCAGAGCAGTTTGCCCGTCTCCGCCGACAGCGCGACCAGCCGTCCGACGTCCTTCTTCGCCTTGGCGGGGTACGGCTTGAACAGCACCACCTTGTCGTGGGCGACCAGCGTGCCCGCCGTGCCGCGGTTGCCGGCCCCCATCACGATGGGCTCGCTCCGCCAGATCTCCGCGCCGTCTTTCAGGTTCAGGCAGACGATCCGGTCGTAGTTCGAGTAGAACACCCGCCCGCCGCGCGTCGCCAGCGACAGCGGCGCCATCTCCTCGACCTTGCTCCGCCACTGCGTGCGGCCGGTGTCGGCGTCGACGACCATTATCCGTGCGCGGGGCTTGTCCGGCAGGGACGACCAGACGTCCCTCTCCGGCGGGCTGTCGGGCGTGCGAACGCGCAGGACCAGCGACCCGTCGGTGTGGAGGATCTCGTCGGTCAGCGCCGTTCCCGCCAGTTCCGCTGCCACCTCGCCCGTCGCGGCGCTGAGCACGCTGACCGGGGCCTGGTAGCCGAGCGTGACAAAGACGCGGTCGCCCGCAGCCACCAGGCGCCGCGGGAGCGTCGACGGCTGATAACGCAGCATCTTCGCGCGTTCGCGCACGTCGTCCCACCGCGACGCCGCGTGCCACTGGCGCCAGCCCCACTGGGGCATGGGGCGCTTCCACAGGACCACGCCGTTGAACGCATCCCGCGCGATCAGCTTCCAGTTCGCGGGGAACCGCTTGTCCGTCATGCCCGTGGGGTTCTCGTCCCAGATGTACAGCAGACGTCCCCCGGCCGAGACCAGCGCGGCCACGCTCGAGTTGATCTCGTGGCTGCGGGCGAACATCGGCCCGCCGACCCACTGCATGCGCCGCGGCGGGGCCACCACCGTGTCGGCGGCCACCGCGTTGTTGTCGGCTCCGTGCAGGTAGTGAGGCCACTCGTCGATCTCCGCGGGGACGGGCTTGACGGTTCTCGTCCAGCCCTCGCCCGTTTTCACGTACGCCACGCCTCGCGGAGACAACACGCGTATCACCTCGGCCATCGGCACCTCGCCAAGATCCTCACCCATCAGGAGATTCACGAGATTGTCCGCATACGGGAGATGCTTGTCGTCGAACGAATCCACGGCCACCGGCCCGTTGAGCCCCGCCTGGATGAGACGCTCGCGGGCCTTGGCGACCTTCGCGACGTCGGTATCCAGACCGTGGACGACGTAGCGGTCGCTCCCCCGCAGCGCAGCTGTGAGTTTGCCATCGCCGCAGCCGACGTGAACGACCAGCCCGCCCTGAACGCCGGTGTCCTTCAGGATCTGCCCGGCGTCGGCGCCGAAGGCTGCAGATGCCAGCAACATGACAGGGAAAGCCCCCACGCGGAGAAAGCGGACGATTCGCGACGCCGTGACCATGGGTCGGCCTCCTGCACACAGAACGCGCCGCCGACATCTCACACGGGAGAGCGTCAAGGACGCGGCGGCGTTGAATCCAGGCCTCTCATTATCGCGAAACCCCCACCCGTCGCAACGACGGCCTTGCCTCTCCGCATCCCTCGGGCGACAATGACGGGACGATCGCACGTGCAGGAGAGAGGCGTATGAAACGACGGGAATTTCTGGCTTCGGCGGGGGTGGTTTCGATGGGACTGACGGGCAGAGGGCTGGCGGCGGGGAAGCCCCCCGCGAGCAAGCCCAACATCCTGTTCATCATGACCGACCAGCAGCACTCGGGCATGATGAGCTGCACGGGATACATATTGAATACAAGATCGGGGAGATCTTCTCCGAGATCAAAAACAAGTTCCAGAGT
>CAZEJA010000084.1:0-9889 GCA_964512215.1 uncultured Planctomycetaceae bacterium | reverse complement strand
CGGGGGTCTTGCGGGTAACCGACCGCTCGCGGGGATGGAACGCTATGATGCGCACACGGTCTGTCCGTGCGTGAAGGGACAGCGTATGATGGCCTGAGGATATGACACGTCATCTCTGGAAAGTCGGGACGGGGATACGGTTCGCGTTGGCGGCGGGGATACTGTGTTGCTGCGTGCCGGGGGTTTCTGCACAGCAGGCGAGAAGTTGGCCCAGCCGGATCGACGGCGGGGAGATTCTCGCGCGGGATGCGCAGACGGTCACCGTCTGCGGTGCGGACGGGAAGACGGCCTCGATGCGGCTGGACGACCTGTCGGGCGCGGACCGGGCGGTAGCGGAGAATTGGCAGCCGGGCGGGCTGCGAATGTTCATCGTCCGGGGGCACGGCGTGCGGGGTCGCATCGTCGGCCGCGGCGCGGGCAAGGCGGTGCTCCGCATGGAAGACGGGCGCGAGGCGACCGTGCCGGTCAGCGAACTGTCCCCGCCGGACCGGACGTTCCTCGCCCGGTGGACGGGCGAGGAGCACATCCCCGGCGCCGGTCAGCCGACGCTGTGGTGGTCAACGCCCCTGCTGCGATGCACGGTCGAGGCGGCCGGCGACGCGGCGCAACTGCGAGTGATCGACGGCGCGGCGCTGCCCGACGCGCGCGTGACCGTGGGGAGGAAGCTGCTGGTGGGCAAGGGCCTTCGCCCGACACCCGGGCAGGGCGCGACGTTCTCGATCCCCCCCGACGGCGGCACGAGACTCGCGGATGCGATCGCACGCGAGCAGTACGTCGCCTTCCGCGCCATCGTTCCGGACGGACACGTGCTCGACGTCAATCGTGTATCGATCGGCTTTCAGCGTTCGTCCGTCGATGCCCCCGACGCGGCCGCCCTGTTCACGAACATCGGCGGCTTCCGCAAGATGCAGGCCGTCCGAACCGCGCCCGGCTTTCGGCGGATCGACAGGCATGGCAGCGTCACGACCGGCGAGCGGACGTTCACGCTCGAGGGGCGCGGACTGAACCTGACGGGAATCACGAAGGCGGTCCAGGTCCGCCTGTATCTGTACGGTCCCGCCAGGGAATCGGAGAGCGTCCGCATTGTCTCCGCCGGCGTGGACGGGCAGTTGTGGCCCGCCTCCGCCAGGCCGCTGTCGGTCGACGGACCGGCCGTCGCCGGCGAGCGGGACGCCGTCAACATCGTCACGAAGCTCACCGGCGGTCGCGCCGACGTGACGCTGCTGTGGGACCGCAAGGACCGCCTCCGCACCGCCCTGCCCTGGGCGAACGTCAAGCACCTCGGAGAGGTCCCCGCCGGGCAGCTCGTGGCTACGACACTGAAGGACCTGCCGCCGAACACGCGCCACTGCTTCCGCGTCTTCGCGCGAAACCGCAAGACCGGGCGCTTCGCGTGGTCGCCGCCGAGCACGTTCCACCGCGACGCCCACCGGCAGCACCGCGTCAGCGAATTCACGTTCTTCCCGAATCGCAAGCACCCCGAGCCGTGGAAGACGGTCGACCTGGCTGTGATCTTCCAGGGACCGAAAGGGGGGACGCGAACGGTGGGCGGCTTCTGGGACGGCGAGACGTGGAAGGTCCGGTTCACCCCCCCGCATCCGGGCGAGTGGAAGTACGTCACGCGCTGCCGACAGGATGAGGGCCTGGGCGGACGGACGGGCAGGTTCGTGGTCCACCCCGCGTCGGGGGCGACGCCCCTGCAGCGCCGCGGCGGAATCCTGCGCGTGCTGGACAACGGCCATCACCTGTCCTACGCCGACGGGACGCCGATGTTCTTCGTGGGCGAGAGCTGCAGCAACTTCGACGTCGTCCCCCCGCGAGGCGCCGACGGCCGGGCCGCCGCGTCCGACCCGGAACTGGACTCGGATCAGAAGTACTTCCTGGACCGGCGCGAGAGCCAGGGCTTCAACGCCCAGCAGCGCCTGCTCGGGCGAGGGTTCCGCGACGGCAAGCTGGACCTGGGCTTCTACCGGGCCGTGGACCGGGAGATCGAATACGCCAACGAGAGCGGCATGGTCTGGCTGCTGACGGCCGGGGCGAAATCCACGCAGGGACGCACGCTCGAACAGTGGAAGACGATCTGGCGGTATCTCATTGCCCGCTATGGCGCGCACGACGTCATCTGGAGCCTCTTCTGGGAGTACGACGCCACGCGCGACCGCAACGAGCAAGTGGCCAACAACGCCGTCGCCTTCGCGCTGGGGCAGTTCGTCAAGGACAACGACCCCCACGGGCGCCTGGTGAGCCTGTTCCCCTGGGCGCACGCCGTCCGGGGCGCCAACCGCGGCGCGGAGTGGGACCGGGAGTGGCTGGACTTCATCTCGATCCAGCACGGGCACGGGCAATGGCCGACGCGGAAGTTGTACGTGACCGCCTTCGGGCGCACGCCGCCCAAGCCCGTCATCGATCTGGAGGCCAACTACGAGGGGATCTACCGCGGCCACAAGCCCCCGCCTGTCCCCGGCTGGAAGCAGCGGGAGATTCAGTGGCAGATGGCCCAGTCGGGCAACGCGGGCGTCGGGTATGGGGCGCACGGCGTGTGGAACCACGTCAAGAACTTCGCCGACGCGCCCGGCGCGAACTGGGGGCCGAACGCGATTCTCTGGTGGCAGGCGGTGGAGTTCGAGGCGGCTTGGGACATGCGACACCTGCGGGCGACGTACGAGTCGCTGAACTTCTCAGCGTTGAGGCCCTTCGCCCACGTGAGCGATCCGCGTGCGGCGATCGTCACGTCGGACGGCAGCAAGACGTTCGTGGTCTACTTCTACCGGTCCGAGACCAAGCGGAAGGACGTCGCGCTGACCGATGTGCCGGACGGGCGGTTCCGCATGGAGTGGCGCAACCCCCGCACGGGGGCGGTCACGCCGCTTGCGGGGGCAGCCGCCGCGACGGGCGGGCGAGCGGTCCTGCCTCGTCCGCCGGACAAGCAGGACTGGGTGCTCGTGCTGCGGCGGCAGCGCCCGTCCTGAGCATCCCGCCGCGGAGGCTTGTCGCGCGTCAAGAGGGGGCCTAGAATGAATAACGCCCCCGCCGGCGTGACGGCGGCGCATGTTCAGACACGGTCAGGTGACGATGTACAGGAAGATCCTCACGGCGATTGACGGTTCGGCCCCGGCCGCGCGCGGCGGCGACCTCGCGATCGCTCTCGCACGCGCGACCGGCGCGGAGTTGCTGGCCTGCCACGTCTACAGCGCGGGCCTGCACTCGCGGCGGTTTCAGGATATGGAGCCGGGCCTGCCCGAGAAGTACCAGGACAACGAGCGCCTGGGCGAACTCCGCGGGATGCATGGCTCGCTGATCGAGGATGGGTTCCAGGCCCTGTCGGGCGGCTATCTTGACGAGTTCGTCACGGCCGCCGGCGAGTGCGACGTGCCGGTCACGCGGATTACCGAAGAGGGGCGGAACTTCGTCCGAATCCTCGAGATCGCCGAACGGGTCGGCGCCGACCTGATCGTCCTGGGCGCCCAGGGGCTCGGAGCCGTCGGGGACGGGCTGCTGGGCAGCACGACGGCGCGGGTGCTGCGACACGCGACGTGCGACGTGCTGGTAGCGCGAAGCGAGGCGGGCGACGGCTGCGTGCTGGCGGGTGTGGACGGCAGCGCCGAGGCGATCGGCGCCGTCGAGAAGGCGGCGAGTTGGGCCCGGGTGCTGGAGCGTCCGCTGCGATTGGCCGCGGCGTACGACCCGCAGTTCCACGTGGAGGTCTTCCGGGCGATGGGCCGGTCGCTGTCGTCCGAGCGCCAGGAGCAGGTCGGCCTCGCCCAGCAGGAGCAGCTCCACGAGGATCTGATCGACGACGGGCTGGCGAAGCTCTACACCGGTTTCCTGGACGAGGCGAAGCAGCGCCTGACGACGGCTGACGGCGTCGAGACGGCGCTGCTGCAGGGCAAGGCCTATCGCGCGCTGAGCGACGAAGCCCAGCGCTGCGGGGCGGGGCTGCTCGTCGTCGGGCGGTTCGGGCATCATCGCGAGGCGGAGTCGCTGGTGGGCTCGAACGCCGAGGCGCTGGTGCGTCTGTCGGGACGGAATGTGCTGGTGACCGCTTGCGCCGATGCGCCTGCGAAACCGCAAGCCGTTGAGACGGCGGCGACGGCGTCGAGCGATGAGACGGCACCGGGGATCGAGATGATCTGGGATGACGACGCGCTGGCGCGTCTGGAGCGTATTCCGTCGTTCGCGCGTCCGATGGCGCGGCGGGCGATCGAGCAGGCTGCCCGCGACGCCGGGGCCGACCGCGTGACGCTGGACGTGTTCGAGCAGACCGCCCGCCGGTTCGGCATGGGCGGCGGGGCGCGGGGCGATGCCTGATCTTCCCGAGGCCCGGACGGTGACCCTGCGCAAGCGGCGTCCGTTGGCGCCGCCGTTCCACCGTCACATCGCCCGCAGCCGCCTCGTGGGGCGGACCTGCAAGGTGGGCGACCGCGTCGTGGTCTACGAGGTGACGGCCACGAATCCGCCGGGCGAGGTCGCCGTGACGGCGGAGACGGTTCTGCACTTCGAGTGAAACCGATGCCTGTCATCGACGCAAAGGACCTGACGTGCGAGTACGCGCCGCGGCGCGGCGTGCGCGGCGTGTCGCTGACCGTCGAGGCCGGCCAGTGCATTGCCCTGCTCGGCCGCAACGGGTCGGGCAAGACGACGCTGACGCGCCTGCTTGCGGGACTGCAGCGACCCGACGCGGGGCGCCTCCGCGTGCTGGGCTGCCCGGTCGATGCGGGCGGGCGCGAGCATTTGCGGCGGTGCGGCGCGGTGCTGGACCGCTCCGTGCACTGGGAGGCCCTGTCGGGGAGGCAGAACGCCTGGTTCGCCGCGCGCAGCTACGGGGTGACGGGGGATGACGCCGCAACGCGCATCGATGAACTCCTGTCGGCCGCCGATCTGGCGGACCGCGCCGACGACGCCGTTGCGACGTATTCGTTCGGCATGCGCCGCAAGCTCGACATCGTTTGCGCGACGGTCCATCAGCCCGACCTGCTGCTGCTCGACGAGCCCACCACGGGCCTGGACCCGCAGTTCCTGCTCCGCCTGACCGGGATGATCCGCCGCCGGAGCGAGGACGGGCAGACGACGTGGCTGGCGGGCAACGACGTGGACTTCGCAGCCGAACTCGCCGACCGCGTCGTGTTCCTGGATGCCGGAGAGGTCGTCGCCGACGCCCCGCCGGCGGATCTGCTCGCGGAACTCGACGCGACGCAGGAGGTGGACGTGCGACTCGCCCGCCCCCACGAGATCGCCGCGCCGCAGTGGCCGGGCGTCCGATCGTTCGCCCAGGAGGCCGAGGCCGTCACAGCCGTGCTGGAGGGCGGATCGTCCGCCGTGGAGAAGTTGCTCGCCTGGATCGCCGAATGCGGCGGTGAACTGCGGACAGTCGAGGTCCGTCGCCCCACGCTGCGAGATGCATTCCTGCTTGAGACAGGCAAGACGATCGAGGACTGAGAATCCGATGCTGCCCGGGAACGTATTCCAACTCGAAATCGCGTCGGCGGTCGCGAACCGTCGGGCGCTGACGATGCGCCTGGCGATGCCGCTGCTGCTGGCGCTGCCGTTCGTCTTCGTCGCCATGCCGCCCCGCGCGAAGGCAGCCGGGCTGGTAATGCTGCTGCTGTTCCTGGCGTTCTTCGGGGCGGCCGTCGGCATGACGCGCCGCCGCATGGAAGGTCACTGGGAGCGCCTCCGCCTGCTGCCCCTGCCACGGGGGCTCGTGCTGGCGGACCTCGTGCTCGCGGGCGCCGCGGTCGATCTGCTGCAGGCGATCGGCGTGTTCGGCCTCTACATCCTGGTCAACGCGCCGGCGCCGACGGGCGGCGGGCTCGTCCGGATCGCCGCCCTGCTGTGCGCGACCGCCCTGCTGCTCAACGCGTTGGGCATGCTACTGGCGACGGTGGTTCGCAGCAACGCCGAGGTCCACCTGGTCGGCGCGCTGGCCGTCGGGCTCGTCGCCCTCGCATCGGGCCTGTTTCCGCTGCCCCGGCGCGTCGATTTCATCGTCCAGACGGTGGCGGCGTTCAATCCAATCGCGTATCTTGCCCGTGACCTGTCTGAGATCGTGCAAGGACAGCAGACGCCCGCCCTGGCGGGCACCGTTGCGGCAGCAGGCGTCCTCGCGGCGCTGGCCGCAGCGCTCGTGCTGCGAGGCCTGCCCGCTTCCCGTCCGAAGCGCGACCGCATAAGGGAGCACTCGCCATGACCGGCATGCTCGCCGTAAGCGTTCTGACCAAGACGTATTTCACCATGGGGCTCGTGTTTCTGGCGCTGTTCGAGTTCTGGACGGCCATGCACGTGTTCGGGCGAAAGGGCCCGAAGAAAGCCCCCCAACTCGTCCTGCGCCTGCACCGCATCGGCGGGTACGTGTTCCTGATCTACTGGCTGTGGCCGATCTTCATCGGGCTCGACCTGCTGGGCAAGCTTTCCGAGGAAGGCACGGGCTGGTCGATGACCCCCCGGGTGTTCTATCACGCCTTCCTGGGCGTGGCGGTGCTGCTGCTGTTGCTGCTGAAGATCGCGTTCGTCCGCATCTACAAATCCTACCGCCAGCAGGCGCGGCTGCTGGGGTTCCTCATCGTGCTGGGCAGCATCCTGACGTGGCTGATCGCGGGATGGTTCTGGCTGAGCATGATGGGCTCGCCGGTGGTGGAGAGATAGAGCAGCCTGAAAGGCTGCAAGCGTACAGCCCAGGGCAACGCCCTGGGTGACGGCGACTCCACGCAGCCAAGCCCTGAAAGGGCGGAACAGCCCCGGCCCTGTTTCGCCCTTTCAGGGCTCGTCGTCGACTGGCCCCTTGTCCCAGGGCGTTGCCCTGGGCTGTACTATTTCGGCCTTTCAGGCCGGGGGGGTGGGTGCGTAGCTCTGCTACGCACGCTGTTCGTCGGTCACGCATCGGTGCGTCCCCTGGGGACGCACCCTACCCATTACCCCTCTGTGACTTCCGTGTCTCCGCGGTCGACGTTTCTCCTGGTCTTGCGACGTCTCAGGAAGAAGAAGTAGAGCAGCAGAACCCAGACGACAATGACGAAGATCTCGGCCGAGACCTGCCACGCGCTGAGCTTCGGCACGTCGTCGCGGGCGAGGAAGTAGGCATCCGCGGGGATGTCCACGTCGAACTGTGACTTGAAGGCCGCCCGAACGGTCCGCGAGAACGGCAACCGGTGGAATCCCCGCAGCCGCCCCACCGCCCGGACGATCTTCCGCCATTCCTCTGTGACCTTCTCGTACGTGCGGACGACCAGCTTCTCCCCGTACGGTTTGAGCAAGTAGTACGTGTAGGCCAGCCCGTGCGTCTTGTAGACGAAGGCCTTGTCGTAGTCGCCCTCCCCCACAACGGTCGCGAAGGTCGGGCGCCCGAGCGGCTGGGCCTGCAACTCGTCCAGCCCCGAGATGACCTTCGGCGTCTTGGGACCGAGATCATAGCGCAGCTCGGGAACCTGCAAGTACCCCAGCAGCGCCACCACCGCCAGAACGATCAGTTTGACAATCGTCAGCCAGAATCGTTTTCGTAACAGGAACATCATCCCTCGGTCTATGGGTCAAGCGGAAGGGTCAGTCGTAGAACCACCCGAGAACCGTCAGCACGATCAGGAATGCGAGCATCGAGACGCAGATCACGCTCCAGATCCAGAACACCCACATCGCCCAGCGCGGGTCGTCCTCGGGCGCCCGCAGCGGATAGACGTCCAACTCCTTCTCCCACGGCGACTCGGGGATCTGGGCGTCCATGCTCTCGCCGTCGGGCGACGGTTCGGTTTGCTCGTCGTGTTGGATGTCGTCGGTCATCGCACTCGCGCCGGCTGCCGAATCAGTACGGCTTGCCGGCCTCCAGGTGTTTCTGCATCACCTGCATCTCTTCGGGAGTCATCTTCGTGCCCAGGGCCCGCATGCGGCGCATGACCTGGCCCCAGTTGGACAGCCTGTACTTCCGCATGCGTTCGAGGCTGTGACAGCTCGTGCAGCGCTCGCTGATCAGCCCGGCCGGGTCGAGTTGCCACGGATGAATCTTCGGCGCCGCCAGCCCGGGACGGATCGGGATTCCCTCGGGGGCTTTCAGAACCATCTCCATCGTGCCCGCCTTCTGCCTCTCGGGCTCGCGGTAGACGTCATCATAGGCGGAGAAGCGGTTCAGGTCGTCCCGCCCCGGGATGATCGCGCCCGACGCGCTGACGAACCGTGGGCGCGACGCCTCGCGCGCATACCCGCCCAGCATCACCGTCAGGAACGAGAGGATACCCATCAGGATGAACACGCCCCGCCCCGAGCCCTTGTGGTAGTGCAGCAGGTGCCTGGCCAGCAGCCCCCCGCCGATGCCGCAGCCGACCATGGCGAACGAGAAGAACCACGTCATCATCGGACCCATCGAGAGGTAGTAGATCCCGTAGAAGACGGCGATCGTGTACGTCAGCACGGCCGGGAGGGTGAACTCCTTGGACTTCTTCGCGCTGTACCAGTGATAGAACACCCCCATGCCGATCATGGCGACGACGATGATGTGCTTGACCCACCACCAGTCGATGCCGCCCGCGACCACGTCGCCGCGCCCCCACATGAGGTTCTCATAGGCTTCCTTGGCGTGATACTTGAGCACCCAGGCGTAGAAGAAGCCCACGATCGGCAGCGCGAGCAGGCAGATGAAGGCGATGTGGAAGCCCATCCGCCCGCCGTTCTCGTAGAACCGGTTGGCCTTCGGGCGGCGGCTGAAGTAGAGCATCACGCCGCACACCCCGGCCGCGACGAACGCGCCGTACGAGAAATTCGCGATCGCCCGGTGGAACGTCAGCATGAGGAAGGACGGATTGTAGAAGATCGTCTTGCCCCAGCCGGTGATGCCCGCGGTGCCCGCCCACTGGCTGACCTGCCCCTCGCCCACGCCGGGCGTCAGCATGAACGCCCCCATGCCGTTGATGTAGTAGAACTGCAGCAGGAACAGCGGCGTCAGCAGGGCGCCCAGGAAGATGTGCAGCTTCTTGTGCCCCCACATCGTGTCCCAGAAGAAGTAGTGCAGCGTCAGCGTCGTGGCCAGCAGGAAGAAGCAGACCTCCTCGACGATCATCGTCCAGAAGAAGTTGGTGAAGATCTGCGACCAGAACTGCGGGTACAGCCCGCTGAGCAGGAAGACCAGCCCGATCGCGTTGATCGTGCCGATGTTGTACATGCACACGTGGAAGAGCTGGATCCGCTTGGCGAGCAGGTCGTACCCGCGATCCCTGCGGACGTAGCCGATGATCTGCAGCACCGTCACCACGAACGCAAAACCGATCGCCAGCGACGCCACGGCCGTGTGGAACAGCGCCACCGAGCCGATGGTCCACTTGGCGCTGATGCCCGGTACGACAAGATGGGTCTGGGCGTCGGCCAGGATCATGGGTAGTGCTCCTCGAGGAAGCGGACGATCCGCTGGGCTTCCTCATCCGTCATGGGCGGGGCGCCGTCCCGGCGGCGCTCCTGCTCGACCTTCGCGGGCCAGTCCTTCGGGGTGTATCGCGCGAAGTCCTTCGGCGACGGGCGGTCCTGGTTGTGGCAGCGGACGCACTTGTCGTACAGGAGATACCGGTCGGCCTCCATGGGCGTCACTTCCGGTTTGACGATCTCGCCGTAGACCGTGTCGGGATTCTTGCTGGCCTCGCGGACGAACCCGCCCAGCGCGAAGGTGAAGAACGCCGCCAGCCCGGCGGTGAACTTGATCCACCGCCAGCGTTTTTTCTCGGGATCGGTACGGCCGCGGAGGAGCCAGAACAACACCACCATCGCGACCAGCACGCCCACGCACACGCCCCGCCAGAGCCCGTCATTGGCGCCCAGCCAGTCCAGCGGCGGATGCACGAACACGACCCACGCCAGGCTGAGCACGCCGAGCGTCGCCGCGACGGGGACGGCCCGGCTGCGATGGCGGATCGTCAAG
>CAZEJA010000083.1:0-9944 GCA_964512215.1 uncultured Planctomycetaceae bacterium | reverse complement strand
CGTAATCCTCGGTGCGCTGGGAACGGGCGTGGCGCTGTTGCTGGCGATGTACCAGGAACGGCTTAAGAGCCTCTGGTTTACTTTCACGAAGATCATGGGACTCGTCGGCGGGTCGCTGGCGGGCATTTTCCTGCTGGCCGTCTTCACGAAACGCGCCAGCGGCACGGCAACGTTGATCGGCGCCATCGCCGGGGCAACCGCCCAGATCTGTGTCTCGTCCTTCACCGACGTGCACTTCTTCCTCTACGCCGCCGTCGGCATGGGCGTGACGTTCGTGGTGGGCTATGTCGTCAGCCTCTTCATGCCGGGCGACGAGAAGTCGCTCGACGGACTGACGATCTATACCCTCAACCGGCGGACGGAATCGTGACGCGATGGAAAGGACCGATCGCATGAGAGTTCGGATGACGACGTGTGCAGCGTTGACGACCTTGTTGGCGGCATGGGCAGCCGTCGGTCAGACGACGAAGCCCAACGACGCGGCGACGCGGACGGTGTTCGTGGAGGCCGGTCGCGCGAAGCTGGTGACGCACAAGGGCGCCGCCTGGGCGTCGGCCGACGGGAAGCTGACGTGCGGCGGGACGGACAACTACCTGTCCGCGGGGCGGGCGATCGGCCCCGCGGACGTTCACATCCGCGCGACGCTGACCATCGACAAGCTGGAAGGCAGCGCCGCGTCCTTCTTTGTCGAGAAGGTCGGGCACTTCGGCTTCAGCGGCAGGACGGGCGGCATGTTCATCGAGGGCTACGGGCTCAAGAAGACCACGTCCGTGGGCAAGGCGGCCGATTTCTTCAAGCCCGGAGTCCCTTTCGACTTCGAGGTCGTCCGTGCGGGTACGAAGCTGACCTACCGAATCAATGGGAAGGAAGTCTGCAAGCGGCCGGCCCCCGCCGGGGCGTTGGGGCGGTTCGGCTTCCGGCCGTGGCGGGCGACCATGCACATTCAGGAGTTCTCCGCCGTGGGCACACTGATCGACATCCCCAAGCCGTTCGACTACCCGGGTCAGGTTGACGTATTCGCCAGCGGGAAGGGCGGCTATCACACGTACCGCATCCCGGCCGTGATCGTGACGACCAAGGGCACGGTGCTGGCCTTCTGCGAGGGGCGCAAGAACAGCCGCTCCGACACGGGCGACATTAACCTGATGCTCCGCCGCAGCCGGGACGGGGGCAAGACCTGGGACACACCGCAGGTCGTCTGGGACGACAAGGGCAACACGTGCGGCAACCCCTGCCCGGTGGTCGACCAGCGGACGGGCACGATCTGGCTGCTGCTGACGTGGAACCGCGGCGACGACCACGAGAGCCGCATCAAGACGGGCGCGAGCAAGGACACCCGCCGCGTGTTCGTCTGCCGGTCCACCGACGACGGCGCGATCTGGACGAAGCCCGTCGAGATCACAGCCACGACGAAGCGCAAGGACTGGCGCTGGTACGCGACAGGCCCGGGCGTGGGCATCCAGTTGCAGCGCGGGCCTCACAAGGGGCGGATGGTCATCCCCTGCGATCACTCCTCCCAGAAGACGGGGTTCGGCTCGCACGCGGTCTACAGCGACGACGCCGGCAAGACGTGGACCCACGGCCGCGCGATCCTGCCGGATGTCAACGAGTGTCAGGTCGTCGAACTCGTCGACGGGCGCCTGTTGATGAACATGCGGAACTACAAGCGCAGCCACAGCCGCATGCGGGGTATCGCGACCAGTCGTGACGGCGGGACGACGTGGTCCGAGGTCGACTACGATGCCGCCCTGCCCGAGCCGATCTGCCAGGCGAGCCTCCTGCGGTACAGCACGAAGGCCGACGGCGGGAAGAACATCCTCCTGTTCGCCAACCCGGCCACAAAGAAGAGCCGCTCCCGCATGACGGTCAAGCTCAGCTATGACGAGGGCAAGACCTGGCCGATCGCGAAGCTCATAACCAGCGGCTCGGCGGCCTACTCCTGCCTGACCGTCCTGCCGGACAAGACCGTGGGCCTGCTCTACGAGCGCGACGGGTACAAGCGCATCTCCTTCGCCCGCATCCCCCTCGAATGGCTGACGGGAGAGAAGAAAGAAGGCAAGTAGACAGACGACAGGCGACACAGAGGGACAGAGAAACAGAGAGAAACGGCGGGATGCTTCGCCCCCTGGTCCCTTAGTCCCTCGGTCCCTCAGTCCCTGTCGTCGAGATATCGACGATATAGAGCTGCCTGCCGTTGCCGCCGTGGGTGGAGTCGATGCAGACGGTGCGGGCGTCGCGAGACAGGCGCGGGTGCAGGTCGCAGCGCCATTCGCCTTTGTACTGCGGCGGTTCGTGGAAGCGCCCCAGCGGCAGGGCCCGGGCGGTCGGCAGGTGGTAGAGGTACAGGTGGCGCTTCCGCTCCCTGCCGCGCGGGTAGGTGTCGGTGATCAACCACTTCTTGCCGGGCAGGTAGCTCTGGTGGCCGTTGGGGGCCTCCCACATCAGTTCCTCGCGCCCGCTGCCGTCATCGCGGTACAGCAGGTACTTGCCCCGCCAGATCGAGATGTGCGTCGGGTCGCGCCATTCGAAATGCGAGATATTCGGCTTGTCCGTCACGAGGCGCACGTCGGACCCGTCGGCGGCGGCGGTGAACATCCGCGTCCGGAAGCTGCGGGCCTTCGGCGAGCGCCAGCGGTGCAGGAAGATGAACCGCTTGCCGTCCGGGCTCCACTGGATGTGGTTGAAGTAGTGCTTGTCCTGCGGCGTGGGGTTGGGGTAGGCGATCTTCGCGACCTGGGCGATGGTCAGCAGCGTGGTGCTCTTGCCCGTATCGATGTCCAGCAGGTAGATGCCGGAGTCATCCGGGCGGAGGACGTCCTTGTTTCTGTCTGCGACGCCCGCGTATCCGTAGCCCGGGCGCATGTGGTTGATCCGGGCGAAGTCCGCCCCCAGCGCCCGCTTGCCGTCCGGGCTGACGTGGTAGGCCGCGCGAGGCAGCGTGCGCATCTTGCGCGTCCTGACGTCCAGAATGTGGCAGACGAACTTCCCATCCTCATGGTCGTTCCAGAGAACCTCGCTGTTCGAGCCCGGCCGCCACTGCAGCATGCAGCCCTGCTGCCAGCACCAGGCGCGGGTCCGCCCCAGTTCGATCCACCTGTCGTTGTCGGTCAGGTCGACCATGCCGACGTTGATGACGTCATCCGCCTTCGGGCTGCGACCCTCGAAGTCCACTTCCATGCTCAGCACGTACCGCCCGGTCGGGTCGAACTGCAGCTTGTCGTAGTACCCGAACCAGTGGAACTTCGGCCCGCGCGTGATGGCCCGGACGGGCGCGGACGGCGCCTTCGGGTCATCGAGCGTCGCCAGCAGCTTCTTCGTATCACACACGCCCGTCGCGCTCCAGGCGGTGACGAGAAATGCGATGGACAGGGCCTGTTTCATCCGGTGCATGGCGTGCATCGTACCGACCCTTGCGCAGTCGGACAAGACGCGCGAGCCGCGACCGCCAGGGAGCGGGGCACCCCGGCGTACGTCCCTGGCGAATGCCCCGCTCCCTCGCGGTCGCGGCTCGTTGGGACGCTTGATTCCTCGCGACCCGTGGGGGAGAATTCACCGTATCGACTCGCTACGTGTTGACATTGCAGGAGACCTGGAGATGAGACGCATTGCAGCGGCCGGCATGATGCTGGTGACGGCGGGGTTGGCAATCGCAGCCACAGCGCCGAGAGGCAAGCCAGGGGCAGCCGCACCGAGACAGAAGGAGAAGCAAGCGGAGGACAGGGGGAAGATGCCCGTCGTGTTCGAGGAGGATTTCGAGAAGGACAAGGCCCTCGAGAAGTGGCAGCCGATGGACCCGGCCCAGTGGAAGATCGACACCGACGGGAAGACGAAGGTGCTTTCGCTGCACAAGAAGAAGTCCGCGTACAATCCCAAGGTCCGCTCACCGCGTAACTTCGCGCTGATTCGCGACCTGGTGGTCGGCGACTTCGTGCTGGACCTCAAGATGAAGTCGACCCACAAGGACTAGGGGCATCGCGACCTGTGCCTGTTCTTCGGGCACCAGGATGCGAGCCACTTCTACTACGTGCACCTAGCCCTGAAGGCCGACCCGCACGCGCACTCGATCTTCGCCGTCGACGGCAAGCCGCGCGTTTCGATCGCGAAAGAGCGCACGAAGGGCCTGGTTTGGGGCGAGAAATGGCATGACGTGCGGATCGTCCGGAAAGTCGATGGCGGGACCATTGAGGTCTACTTCGACGACATGGACAAGCCCATCATGACGACGATCGACAAGCGCTTCGCATGGGGGCGTATCGGCGTGGGTTCGTTCGACGACACCGGCCACTACGACGACATCACCATCCGCGGTGTGAAGGTCGAGCCGCCGAAGAAGAAGCCCGACGCGCCCAAGCCGGACAAGAAGGAGTAGCACAGTGAACACCACAGACAGCAATGGTGGGTTCGGACGCATGAGGCGGCGCGGCGCCCTCAAGACGATCCTCGCCGCCGCCGCAGCGCCGGCGTTCGTGTCTTCCCGCGTCCTCGGCGCCAACGCGCCCTCCAAGCGTGTCACGCTCGGCTGCATCGGCATGGGGGGACAGGGCACGCGGACGAACCTCGGCTCGTTCCTGCAGCAGAAGGACGCCCAGGTCCTGGCCGTCTGCGACGTGTTCGATACGCGGCGCGACAAGGCGCTGCAGATGGTCAACAAGAAGTACGGGACCACCGGCTGCAAGGGCTACACCGACTTCCGGGAGATCCTCGCCCGCGACGACATCGACGCCGTGGTCATCTCCACGCCGGACCACTGGCACGTACCGATGTCGCTGATGGCGCTCGAAGCGGGCAAGGACGTGTTCTGCGAAAAGCCCACGCTGAGCATCGTCGAAGGGCGAACGCTGATCGATGCCGTCAAGAAGCACAACGCGGTCTTCCAGATCGGCCTCGAGGACCGGTCGGTGATCTACTACCACAAGATGATCGAGTGGGTCCGCAACGGGGCGATCGGCGACGTCCAGAAGATCGACGTGTGGCTGCCGGGCGGCTATACCCACAAGAAGGACGAACCCGCTCCCGTGCCCAAGGGGCTGGACTACAACCTGTGGGTCGGGCCCGCGCCGTTCCGCCCGTACACGCCCAAGCGCACCGTGCAGAAGGTCTGGCGGATGATCCACGACTACGCCAACGGGTCGCTCGTCGACTGGGGCTCGCACCTGGTCGACACCGCCCAACTCGCCGCCAACGCGCCGGATGTCTGCCCCGTCGAGATCGAGGGCACGGGCGAAATCCCCAAGGACTCGCTGAGCGACGTCCCGGTCTCGTTCGACGTGCAATACCGCTACTCCAACGGCGTGGAGATGCGCGTCCGGTCCGGCAAGGTCGCGATTCGTATCGAAGGGACGAAGGGCTGGGTCGGCAATGAGAAGTGGCGCGGACGGCTGGAGGCGAGCGACAGGAAGATCCTGCTGACCAAGTACACGCCCGAGACCTCCAGGCACTGGCCGATGCCCCCCAGCGAGCATCGCGACTTCCTCGACTGCTTCAAATCGCGCAAGACGACGACCTACACGGCCGAGACCATGCACCTGCTGCACACCACGCTGCACCTGGGCACGCTCGCGATCCGCCTCGGGCGCAAACTGCGCTGGGACCCGAAGGCCGAGAAGTTCCACGACGATGACGCCGCCGATGCCCTGCGCAGCCGCCCGGCTTACAACGACTGGAAGACAAGGTAGCGCCACAGGAGACCCCCATGCCCCAGGACACCGAGCAGCTCTATGCCGAGCGCCTCGCGCGGTACACGACGGCGATGCGGAACGAGACGCCCGACACGATCCCGATCCGCCCGTTCGTGGCGGAGTTCGTCGCGAAGTACGCGGGCTACACCTGCCAGGAGGTCACGCACGATTACACCAAGGCGTTCGACGCGGTGATCCAGACGGCCGGCGACTTCGACTGGGATGCCGTCGTCGCGAACATGGTGTACGTCTGGACGGGCCTGTCGCAGGCGGTCGGGCTGAAGTACTACGCCACCCCGGGCATCGACATCGACCCCGACGTGGGCTTCCAGTACCGCGAGCCGCCCGAGGGCGAGGCCTTCATGCAGCCGGACGAGTACGACGCGCTGATCGAGGACCCCACGGGCTTCCTCTACAACGTCTGGCTGCCGCGGGTGGCCGCCCCGGTGTCGGCGGCGGGGGAGGCGACGAGCTTCGCCAACAACCTGTCGTTCGTCAAGGGCGGCATGGCGATGCTGGACTACTTCACCGCGTTCGGTCCGCAGATCGACCGCATGCGGACCGAGTGCGGGACGGTGTCGGCCATCGCGGGCATCCTGAAGGCCCCGATGGACATCATCGCCGACAAGCTGCGCGGGTACATCGGGCTGACGATGGACCTGATGGAGCGTCCCGAGAAGGTGCTGGCCGCCTGCGAGGCGCTGGCGCCGCACCTGCTGCACGTGGCGCTGAGCAGCGGCGACCCGACCGGAACCGTGCCCGTCGGATACTGGATGCACCGCGGCTGCGTGCCGTTCGTCTCGCCCGCGACGTTCGAGAAGTACTACTGGCCGACGGTCAAGCCGATCATCCTCGAACTCTGGAAGCAGGGCCGCCAGACGCTCTTCTACGCCGAGGGCGACTGGAACCATCACCTCGACTCGTTCGCCGAGTTGCCCGACCGCAGCATCGTCTACCACGTCGACCAGGCCGACATCTTCGAGGTGCACCGCAAGCTGGGCGACAAGTTCTGCCTCAGCGGCGGGCTGCCGAACTTCCTGCTGGGCTACCGCACCGAACAGGACGTGCGCGACTGCTGCAAGAAGATCATCGACGGCGTCGCGGGCGACGGCGGGTACATCATGGACGCCAGCGCGATCGTCCAGAACGTCGCGAAGGTCGAGAACATCCGCGCGATGACGGAGTTCACGCGAGAGTACGGCGTGTACTCGACGGGTCACGCTACGCCGCCGCCCGAGCCCGAGCGGCCCGACAGCGGCATGTTCGAGTGCAACACGCTCCGCAAGCCCGGCGTGTGCATCCCCTGGGAGCAGAAGCGCGAGGAACTGCCCGACATCACGGGCGACCCGGAGATCTGCCGGAACGTCTGGGAGAACCTCGACGGCCTGGGCAACATGTACATCTGGCAGCTCCTGCTTTCGTTCTAGGCTTCTTTACCACAGAGGCACAGAGAACACAGAGGTCAAACAGCGTACGGTTCGGACCTGCGAGGCGCTACCACGAAGGACCGCCGTTTCTTTTCCTCCCTGTTCCTCTGTGTCTCTGTGGTCAGGTTTTTTCTTTGGAAATGACAGAACCCCCGAGCGGGGGTCGTCTTACTAGATAGACGGATGCAAATGCCGCACATCGAGATCCCGAAGACGGATGAGACGTTGGTTGCGGAGCTGTCGGCCGGTAGTGACGCGGCACTGACCGAACTGGTTGGGCGTCACGGGCGATGGCTGCGTGGGGTCGTGTATTCCGTACTCGGGCGGACCGACGAGCTGGACGACGTCGCCCAGCAAGTCTGGTCGAGCGTGTGGAAGCGACGGACGGAGTTGGGCGAGATCCGGAACTGGCGGAACTGGCTGTACACCGCCGGGCGCAGGACCGCGATCGACGCCGGCCGCTCGCGAGGACGGCGCCGGCGCCTGAAGCAGACGCTCGCGGACCGGCCAAGCCGGCCCAGCCACGACAACGCCGAACCGTCGCGGAAGTTGATCCTCGCCGACCAGGTGCGCCGCACCGTCGACGCCGTCGGCGAGTTGCCGGAGAAGTACCGGTCGGTGCTGGTGCTTCGGGTGTGGCAGGAACAGAGTTACGAGCAGATCGCCGACACGCTGGGCCTGCCCGCCGCGACGGTGGGCACGCGCCTGGTGCGGGCGAGGCAGATGCTTCGCAAGAAGATGTCGGACGGGAGCGAGTCATGACGGATCGAGTGGATGAACATCTCGAAGAGCGGATCATCCGGCTGATCGACGGCGAGTTGGGCGAGGCGGAGGCGGCCGGGCTTCAGCGCGAGCTTCTCCGCAATCCCGCCGCCGCCCGATTGAAGCTGGAATACGAACAGCAGAACGAGGCGGTGAAGCTCGCGATGGAAGCGGCGCTGACGGCGCCGAACGGCGCGGGTTCGACGGTTACGGGTCGGCCGACGATAACGCTGCTGCGCTGGGCGACGGCCGCCGCGGCGGCGGCGATCGTGCTGGGCGGCGCGTTGTGGATCGCCTGGCCCACCAACGAAACGACCCCCGGGCCGGGAGGGGACGGTGCCGTCGCCAGCGGCGGCTCCGGCTCGCGGGTTGAACAGCCGGCTGCGCTGGACACGTTCCAGCCCCCCGCCGAGCCGGACGTGCCCCTGCGGCGCGTCCGCCACGTGGACCGCTTCTACGTGGACTTCTATGACGAGCAACGAAACGAACTCCGCCGGGTGCCGTTCGAGCGCGAGCAGGTGCGCATCGTCCCGGTGGCTATGGGCATGTAAACTCCTGCGAACGGCCTGATCATCCGCGAGCGGAGGGGAGAGCAAACGATGATAGGAAAGGATCATTCGATGAAACGCATGACACTCGTGTTGGTCGCAGTGGCGTTTGCACTGACATGGACATCCGCCGGTGCGGCGCCGAAGGACGAGGACAAGGCCGGAGGCGCGTGGCTGGGCGTTGTGTTCACGACCGTGCCGAAGGCGCTGGCGGCCCATCTGGACGTGGGCGAGAACGCCGTGATGGTGCAGAACGTCGTCAAGGGCAGTCCGGCCGACAAGGCGGGGCTGGAGCAGTACGATGTGATCGTGACGGTGGCGGGCAAGAAGATAGCGCCGACCGACCTGCCCGGCGCCATTGCGAGCCGCTCGCCCGGCGACCAGGTGAAGCTGGACATCCGCCACAAGGCCGCCGAGCGGAAAGTCACCGTCACGCTGGCCGGTCGGCCCACGGGCGCGATCGAGTACAAGTACGAAGTCCTCCCTGAAGGCCCCGAGGGGGTCGACTTCTCGCGGGTGCTCGTGCATCCGGGCATGACGTTCCGCAAAGGCGAAGGCGGATGGAAGGTCCAGGAGCACGGCAAGCTCCCGGAAGAGATCGAGAAGATGCTCAAGGACCTCCCCAAGGACTTCGCCGGAATCCGGATTCAGGCCGCACCGGGACAGGGCGGGGTCGCAATGAAGTATTCCCTGTCCAAGAAGGACGACGACGGGCAGACGATCCGCATCGAGCGTGAGGGCGACGGGGAGATCGTCGTGGAGCGCAGCGGGGTGGACGACAGCGGCAAGGAGTTCACGACTCGCAAGACATACAAGAACGACGAAGAACTCCAGAAGAAGGATCCAGCCGCCCACGAGTTGCTCCAAGGCGCCCAGGTGAACGTCAACGTCGTCGGTCCGGGAATGAGGGGGGGCCCCGGCGTCGCCAAGGGCGGGATCATCGCCAGGCAGATCGAGAGGCAGCTCCGGCAGGCGATGCCGAAGGGCATGATGCCCGGTCGGGCTGAAGTCCGCGTCCTCGGGGAGCACAAGGACGGCACGATCGGCGGCATGACCGAAGAAGAGCTGGACAAGAAGATCAAGCAGGCGGTTCGCGAAGCGCTCAAGGCCGCCCGCGAAGTCGAGAGAGATACGAGCAAGAAGAAGTAACCGTCTCCTGTGCGGGACCAGCGAGAAAGCTGGGCTTGGGGCAGCTCTCCCCCGGAGAGCTGCCCTGTTTCTTTGCGCCGCTCCGTGTTGTCAGCGACTGCGCCCACCGCGTCCGGAGTGTGACCCGCCATGCGACCCGCCGCGGGACCCGCCGTGCGGGGACCCACGATGCGACCCGCCGTGAGATCCGCCGTGCGGGGACCCACCGGGGGATCCGCAGCCCGGGCGCCTGAAGATCGGGTGCCCGCTGTGACCGCCGTATCTGCTGTGCCAACTGTGCGAGCCGTGGTGGCTCCGATGCGGCGTGACGATCACGGGGCGGTACGTATACGACCGGAACGTGCCGCTGCTGTAAGGATTGTGACGGTACCCGGTCGTGT
>CAZEJA010000082.1:0-9949 GCA_964512215.1 uncultured Planctomycetaceae bacterium | reverse complement strand
GCAGCGGTCGCTGATCGTCAGCACCACGGCCTGGATCGCTTCGCGCGCTACCGTATGAACGACCTCGGCCTCGTCACCGGGGCGGACCTCGCCTCCCGCTTCGACGCGGGCGAACAGGCCCAGGCGCGGCATGATGCAGTCGCCCGTCAATTCCGCGATGCGGCAGGGCGCGTGACAGACCTTGCCGATCTGCGTCACCGACACGATCACGTCCCCGCCCAGGCGAATCCGCGAGCCCAGCCCAAGAGCATTCAAATCGATCCCGCAGACCACGATGTTCTCCGCGAACGCGCCGGCCGTGATATCCGGCACGGATTCCCGGACGGTGTCCACGTCTTCCGCCGCCAGAAGGCTTACCTGACGGTGCCACTCGCCGGCGTGGGCGTCGCCCCTGATGCCCCGGTCGACGATGAACGTCACGCACTCCACCGCCTGCTTCGGCGTGCCTTTCGCTTCGCTCGTGCAGACCGCTTCGACCTTACCCATTGTCGCCCTCCCGCGACCACGAGCCGCTCTTGCCGCCCGTTTTCTCCAACAGCCGCACGCATTCGATCGTCACGCCCTTTCCCGCGGACTTGACCATGTCGTAGACCGTCAGTGCTGCAACCGACGCCGCTGTCATCGCCTCCATCTCCACACCCGTCTTCGCTTCGCAGGACACGCGGGCGACGACGTGCACCCGCTCGCCGTCCAGTTCGGCCGTTACATCCACGACTTCCAGCGGAATGGGATGACACATGGGAATCAGCTCCGCCGTCCGCTTGGCGGCCTGGATCCCCGCCAGACGCGCCGTCTCCAGCACGTTTCCCTTCGCCACGCCCCCTGTCTCCGCAAGGCGCCCCGCAATGTCCGCCCCGACGGCCACCCACGCTTCCGCGACGGCCGTGCGATGCGTCGTCGCCTTGCCCGACACGTCCACCATCCGGGCCTTCCCGTCCGGCGCGACGTGACTGAATTCCGTGTTCTCGGTCATCGCATCTCTCCGTTACGCCCCCCCTCCGAGCCGCGACCGTGAGGGAGCGGAACTGCTCCGCCCGGTGCGATTCCGCTCCCTCACGGTCGCGGCTCATTGCGCGGGGTACGAGACTACTATAGGTCCTATCCCCCCACGCCGGCCATGTTCCGGTGCGTCGGGAAATCCAGATCGTCTCGCTTGCTGCCCAGAGCGGTCGCGGCGGCAGCCTGCAGCTTCGCTTCGTCCGCTTCGCCGCCGCGAAGGAGCGGGCGGATGTCCACGCCCTTACCCAGCGCGAGGCAGCCGATCAACTCGCCCGCCGACGTCAGGCGCAGGCGATCGCACTCCGCACAGAACGGTTCGCTGCAGGATGAGATCACCCCGATCGTTCCCGTCCGCCCGTCGGCGTCGGTGACCGTGTAGTTCCGGGCGGCGCTGCCGCGGGACGTCGGCGCGGACTCGACGGTGAAGTCCTCCGCCAGCGCCGCCAGCACCTCGGCCGACGGGACGAACCACTGCCGCGACAGCTCCGCCGCCGGACCGATGGGCATCATCTCCAGAAATCGAATCTCGCAGCCGCGGTCCATTGCGAAGCGGACCAGGTCGCCCACCTCGTCGCTGTTGACGCCCCGGGCGACGTTCGTGTTGAGCTTCACCGGCATCAGGCCGGCTGCCACGGCGGCGTCGATACCCGCCAGCGTCCGCGACAGTTCGCCGTTGCGGGTGAACTGCGCGTAGGTGTCCTCGCGGAGGCTGTCGAGGCTGACGTTGACGCGCCGCAGGCCCGCTCGCTTGAGACCGTCGGCCATCTCCGCCAGTCGCTGACCGTTTGTGGTCAGCGCCAGGTCCGCCGGTCCGATCTCCGCGAGCATCCGGACGAGTTCGACCACGTCCCGGCGGATCAGCGGCTCGCCCCCCGTCAGGCGGACTTTGACCGCGTCGTAGGCGCCCGTCATCGCGCGGGCGAAGCGGACGATCTCCTCGAACCGCAGCACATCGTCGTGCGGCAGCAGCTCGACGCCCTCGGGCGGCAGGCAGTAGATACAGCGGAGCTGGCACTTGTCGGTCACCGAGATTCGCAGCGCGAGGGTGGAGGGCGTGGGGGCGGTCATGGCAGGGCCCTCCACGGGCGGAACTCCGCCGTCGCTCCGGCGGGCAGTTCCTTAACGCCGACGGGCACGATCACCATGCCGTCCGCGAGGGCGCCGGCGGCGATATCGGCGGACCCGCGTGCGTCGACCGGCGCGGCCGCCGGGCCTGTCTTCGTCCACGTCAGCCGGGCGAGGCGGTACGTCGCGCGGTTGCCTTTTGATCGTGCGGGGGCGGTCAGCGTGACCGTCAGGGCGGCCTGACAGGAGGCGGCGTCGCAGCCCGCCAGACGCCGCAGCGCCGGCAGGACGAACTCGTAGAAGCCCGTCATCACGCTCAGCGGGTTGCCCGGCAGGCCGAACACGTACGTCCCCCGTCCCACGGTCGCGAACAGTTGCGGCCGCCCCGGCTTCATTCCCACGCCGTGGAAGCGAATTTTCGCGCCGATGTTCTGGATCGCTTCGGGGCCGTAATCGTAACTGCCCACAGACACACCGCCGGTGACGATCGCGACGTCGCAGCGATCCGTCACCCTCTTCAGCTGCCGCGCCAGGACGCGCGGGTCGTCCGGAACGATCCGCGACGCCGCGACGTCGATCCCCGTTTCGCGCAAGGCCGCCAACAGGGCCGGACCGTTCGAGTCGCGCAACTGGTGTGCCGTGACGCGCTGGTCGGCGCTGCGGACCTCCTCGCCGGTCACCAGGACACCCACGCGCGGGCGGCGACGCGTTTTGACCGTCGCCTTGCCCACAGCCGCACAAAGCCCCACCTGGGCGGGCCCCAGCGGCATCCCGGCGTCCAGCAGCGCGTCGCCCCGCTTGCACTCCTCGCCGCGCCAACGGATGTTCTCTCCCCGCTCGACGGGCGACAGGAACGTCACCTCGCCGTCGCCGACGGATGTATCTTCCTGCATGACCACCGTATCCGCGCCGGGAGGAACATTCGCGCCGGTGAGGATCCGCACGCAGCATCCGCTGCGAACGCGCGGCTTCGCGCCGCTGCCGGCTGCGACCTCGCCCGTCAGGCAGAGCGTCCGCGGCAGCTCGACCAGGTCGGCAGCCTGCACGGCGTAGCCGTCCATCGCCGACCGGTCGGCCGGGGGCATGTCCCGGTCCGCGCGGATCGCCTCGGCCAGGTACCCCCCCGCCGCCTGCGTCAATGGCAACCGCTCGGCGCGCAGCGGCCGCACGCACCCCAGCACGACGTCCAGTGCTTCCTGCGGAGAAATCAAAGCGTCCTCTCCCAGTCACGCGAGTAATACCCATTCTAGCAGACCGGAGGCCGAAGCGGCCACAGGTGCGGGAAATGTCGAATGCTGAATGTCGAATGACGAAGGCAGCGCCCTGTCCCGGCGCCATTCGGAATTCTACATTGGACATTCACTCAGCATTCGACATTCGTCATTCCACATTTCATGCGTAGTTTGACACTCGCACCCGCCCTGCGTACCCTCTGGGTTCTGCACGTGGGACGAATGAAAGGAGCCCCCATGAGCACCACACCGGTCGCACTGGTCACGGGCGCGGCGAGGGGTATCGGGGCGGGTATCGCCGCCGAACTGGCCCGGGCGGGCTTCGACGTGGTCGTCGCCGATCTCGCCGACGGCGCGGAGACGGTCGCCGCCGTCGAAGCCGCCGGGCGCAAGGGCCTGTTCGTGGAGATGGACGTCGCCGACGCCGACGCCCGGGCGGCGGCGCTGCAGCAGGTCACCGACACGTTCGGCCGCCTCGACGTGCTGGTCAACAACGCGGGCGTCGCCCCGAAGGTTCGGGCAGATATCCTCGATGCCACCGAAGAGAGCTACGACTTCGTGATGGGCATCAACCTCAAGGGTCCGTACTTCCTCACGCAGGCGGTCGCGAACTGGATGATCCGCCGTCGCGATGACGGCGACGACGCGAACCTGTGCATCGTGAACATCTCCTCGATCAGCGCCTACACCGCCAGCACCGGGCGCGGCGAGTACTGCCTCTCCAAGGCGGGCCTGTCGATGGCGACGAAGCTCTGGGCGGCCCGATTGGCCGAGCACGGGATCAACGTCTACGAGATTCGCCCGGGCATCATCGCGACGGACATGACCGCGGGCGTGAAGGAGAAGTACGACAAGCTGATCGGCGAGGGACTTACGCCGATCCGCCGCTGGGGCGAGCCGGGCGACATCGCCCGCGCCGTCGCTGCCTGCGCCCGGGGCGACCTGGGCTTCTCCACCGGCGAGGTCATTAACGTCGACGGGGGCTTCCACTTGCGGATCTTGTGATTCCGGACGGAACGGCATGAAACAGCACACACTGAATGTGGACGGCGTGGACGTTCCGGTCACGTGCGTCAATACGATCATCGTCGGCGCGGGGGCGGCGGGGATGAACTGTGCGGTCAAGCTCGTCGAGTTCTGGCGCCGGCGCGGCGTGACCGACCCGCAGGACCGCCTGCTCGTGGTCACCGGCGGACTCGCGCTGGGCGCGTCGCGCATGAGCGGGTCCGACAAGCAGACCTATTACAAGATGGGCACCTCCCCGCGCGTGCCGGACACGGCTGAGGACTTCGCCAAGACGCTGACCGCCTTCGGCTGCTGCCACGGCGACACGGCGCTGGCCGAGGGCATCGGCTCGCTGCGGGGGTTCTATCACCTCGTCGAGGTGGGCGTGCCGTTCCCGCACGACCCGTGGGGCGCCTTCATCGGCTACAAGACCGACCACGATCCCTACGAGCGGGCGACGTCGGCGGGGCCCAAGACCAGCAAGTTCATGAGCGAGTGCCTGCAGGCCAAGGCCCAGCGTCTCGGCGTGCGGATCGTCGACAAGCATCCGGTCGTCCGATTCGCGACGGAGGGCGAGGGCGACGACCGGCGCATCACGGGCATGTTCTGCCTCGACCGAACGAAGACGACCGCGGGCGAGACGGGCCTGTCGCTGTTCGTCGCGGAGAACTGGGTGCTCGCCGGTGGCGGGCCGGGCGAGGTCTACAAGACCACCGTCTACCCGCGCGGGCAGGTGGGTCTGCACGCCCCGGCCCTGCTGGCGGGGCTGGAAGCATGCAACCTCACCGAGAGTCAGTACGGGCTCGCGAGCATCCAATATCGCTGGAACGTCTCGGGCACGTACATGCAGGTCATCCCGCGGATCTACTCCACCGATCCGGACGGCGGCGACGAGCGCGAGTTCCTCACCGAGTACTTCGACGACATGCCCTCGATGGCGGCCAACATCTTCCTGAAGGGCTACCAGTGGCCGTTCGACGCGCAGCGGATCACCGACCACCAGTCGACACTCGTCGACATGGCCGTCCACCAGGAGACGGTCGTCCGCGGGCGACGCGTGTGGATGGACTTCTTGAACAATCCGGTCGGGGCGGACGGGGGGGATGCGTTCGACCTCGAGGCGGTCGGCGACGAGGCGCTGGACTACCTCAAGGCCACCGGCGCGACGCAGGCGACGCCGATCGAGCGCCTCGCGCACATGAACACGCCGGCAATTGAGCTGTACGCCGAGCACGACATCGACCTCCGCGCCGAGCCGCTGGAGATCGCCGTCTGCGCCCAGCACATGAACGGCGGGTTCGCGGTCAGCTCGTGGTGGGAGAGCAGCGTGCCGCACACCTTCGTGATCGGCGAGATGGCCGGCACGCACGGCGTGAAGCGCCCGGGCGGGTCGGCGCTGAACGCCGGGCAGGTCGGCGCGGCAAGGGCGGCGGAGTACATCGCGAACGTCTACGCCGCCGATCAGCCGGATGCGCCGCAGCTGTCGGACGCCCTGCAGGAGGAGGCCGACGGCACGCTCGCCTGCCTGAACCTGCTGCTCAAGGCCGCCGAAGCCGCCGAGCGGACGCCCGCCGACGTGACGGCGGAGATCGGCGAGCGCATGACGCGCTGCGGCGCCCATCTGCGAAGCCAGGCCGGCTCGGCCGACGCGCTGCGGGCCGCCGTCGCGCAGTACAAGCGCCTCTGGGAGACGGGCATCCGAATCACCGACACGAAGCTGCTGCCCGACGCCGTGCAGGCGCTGCAGCAGTGTCTCACCCACGTCGCGATGCTCAAGGCGATCTGCGGGCTGTTCGACCGCGGCGCCGGCAGCCGCGGCAGCCACTGCATCCTCGACCCCGAGGGCATCGAAATGCACCCGAAGCTCATCGACCCGGACACGGACGCGCCCTACCGCTTCAAGCCCGAGAACGAAGACCTGCGCAACGAGATCCTCTGCGTGACCCACAACGAGGAGTCCGATGACCTCTTCGACGTCCGCGTCGCCCAGCCGCGTCCAATCCCCGACCGCGACATCGCCTTCGAGCCCGCTTGGTCGGAATTCCGCGAGGGGAAGATCCACGACATCTGACGCAAACAGAAGAGCTACCACAGAGACACAGAGGGCACAGAGAGCAGGGCATGGAAATGCGACAGTACATCGTGGCGCTCGTCGCCTGGATGGCTTGGGCGGGAGTTGCGTCGGCGGCGGCGAAGCGGCAGATGAATTGGGATAGTCCCGCGGTCGGGAAGGGCGTTGCGCTGGAGGTGCTTGCGCCGGGCGGCGCAGCGGCGAAAGAGGCGCCGCCGGTCGTGATCTATCTGAAGGGGCTGGCGACGCCGCGGATCGGGACGGAGTCCGATGAGACGATCCTGGCCGACTTCACGAAGGACGGCTTCGTGGTGGTGACGGTGGATTACGCGGGCGATCCCAAGGCCGCCCCGCCGCATCTCAACGCCGACCTGCTCAAGCTGCGCAGCGAGGTCGCGCGGATCGTTCGGCCGCTGAGAATCCACGCCGACCGCATCTACATCGTCCCGGCCGGATACCGCATGGTGCGGGACGTCAAGTTCTACTGGAAGGGCGGCCGCGTGTGGAAGATGGACGTGAGATACCCCAGCCGCCCCGACAAGCCCGTCCCGCTCGCCATCCAGATTCCGCACAACAACGATCACCGCATGAACGGAGCGGCCTTCACGAAGTACACGGACAGCCTGCTCGAGGGCCTGCTGGCGCGCGGGTACGCGGCGGCCGTCGTCGACCATCCGGTCGCCCCGCCGTATCGCGGCATCGATCTCCAGCCGGATGCGATGCACAAGCTCAAGTCCGCCGTCCGCACGCTGCGGGCCAGAGCGAGGCTCTATCATCTCGACGCGAAGCACTTCGGCGTGCTGGGCTTCTCGCGCGGCAGCGGGATGGCTGCGATGCTGGCGACGACGGGCGATATCGCCGGACTCGAAGGCGAGGGCCCGAATCCGCGACAGCCCAGCGGCGTGCAGGCGGCACTGGTGCTGGCGGGGCGGATGGACCACAAGCGCCTGAAGGAAGAAGGCATCAGCACGTCGGTCTGGAACCGCTACGTCGCCGCGTGGGGCAACCCCGTCAGGAACCCGAGCCAGTGGGACCGCGCCAGCGCCGGGAGCTACGTGACGCGCGACGACCCGCCGATGTTCCTGTGCGTCGGCGACAAGGACGCCTACCGCACGCCGCAGATCCGCCGCTTCGCGAAGGTCCTCAAGGCCGCGGGGGTGGAGCACGAATACGTCGAAGAGCCCGGCAAGGGCCACGTCGTGACCACCAACCCCAAGACGATCCGCGCGATCTACGAGTTCTTCGACCGCCACCTGCGAAAGTAGGCCCGCAGCGCTACAATGCGACAATGAACTTCCTGCCGATCATCGCCGTCGCCGTGGGGCTGGGCATGGACGCGATGAGCGTGTGCATGGCCGTCGGGGTGCGGTGGCACGGGCGGAGGCAGAAGTTCCGCCTGGCGTGGCACATGGGGCTGTTCCAGTTTCTCATGCCGATCCTCGGGTGGCTGGCGGGTGCTCGACTGGCGGCGCTGCTGGCGACGTGGGGCACGTACGTGGCGGCGGGCATGGTCTTTGCTGTCGGCGTGAAGATGCTCTGTGAGGCGGTCCAGTCGCATCCCGGAGCGGCGGCCGAGCATGCAGCCGACCGGCGACAGCATCGCGATCCGACGCGGGGATGGTCCCTGATTGTCCTCTCCGTCGCGACCAGCCTCGATGCGCTGGTGGTGGGTTTCTCGCTGGGGCTGCGGGGGCAGGGCATCTGGCTGACGAGCCTGGTCATCGGCATCGTCGCCGGCGCGATGGCGCTGACGGGGGTCGTGCTGGGCAAGCGGATCGGGGCGGCGCTGGGCAAGCCCGCGGAAATCCTGGGCGGCGTTGTGCTGATGGGGCTGGGGGTGGTGTTCCTGTGGATCTGACGCCATCCGCACGGCGCCATATCATACGTCGCGCAGGAAGTTCACATGCTCGCGCACAGGAGGGCGTGTTCGTTCTCTGCTAAGCCGCAAGCGGCTGGGGTTTCGCGGTCGACCGCAGGTCGGCCTTATGCCCCCATGGCCCCCGTGCACCCGTGTTACTTCTCGGGCTCAGGTTCCGGGGTCGGGAGCGTTCCTGCGCGGGCGAGGATGGCATTCTGGATCTTGGCCTCGAGTGCTTCGTCGCGTCCGAGGGGCTGGAAGTGCGAGGGGATTCCCGCGGTGACCGGTTCGGCGGTCCTGCTCGGTATGCCATTCTCGTGCGGCTCGGGGCGGGCCTCGACGTAGCCCGCTCGTCCGGCCCGCCGACGGCCGTAGAGAATGTCGTTGGCGCCGCCCACCCTCTGGCGCTTCAGATTGGAGCGGTACGTGGACACCTGCACCTTGGGCTCGAAGGCGCCGCCGGCCGAATCCGTCCGGTGAATGTCCACCCGCGCGATCCGATAGATCGTCTGGACGGTGCTCTCCCACGCGTCGCTGCCCGTGGCGGCGTCCTTCCGCCAGAACTCCGTGATGTGCTTGCCGAGCAGCGGCTCGGTGGTGATCGTACCCGCCCGGCGATCCTGACGATCCAACTCGAAGTTGTACGTGCGCAGCGTCGTCAGCGTCGCCTGCCAGACGTCCTCGAAGGCCTGCTGCTCGCCCGTCAGCTTGGCCGGGGCGACAATGGGCTCGGTATAGGACGGGGCGCAGCCAGCCAACGTCGCAGCCAGCACAACCAGGATAATCGCATTCGTTCGCATCGGTACCTGCCTGATCCGGGCCGAAGGGGAGCACGGCTGGCCCATGGAGGGATTATATCGTAGGTTTTTCGTAGCACAACGCTTGTTTCGGCAACCGCAGCTGGCCCCCTCACAGGGCCCAGCACCAATGCCCAGGCCCCGGCTCCCGCCCAAATCGGCCGGGGCCGCTTTTTGCGCGGGTCGCGGAAGGGGAAGAAGGTCGTGTCCCCGCAACCGTCGCCGCGGATATGGCGCGAACGGCCGTCAGAATTCCCAAGCACCAATTCCCAATGACCAAAGAGGGCGCGGGCAAGAGGGGAGGAACGTTCCGAATCCAGCCCTCGTGATTCGCTTGGTCATTGGGCATTGGGTACTTGGTCATTTCCCTCCCGGGTACTTGGTCATTTCCCGCCATCCTTCTTCCCGCGTATACTCATTGCACACCAGGAGCCACCCATGCGGATTCTTGCCGGCGAATACAAGGGACGCAAACTGCTTCCGCCGCCCGGGCGGGCGCAGACGAGGCCGATCACGGGCAGCGTGAAGAAGTCGCTGTTCGACATGCTGGGCGATCGCCTGATCGGTGCGGTCGTGGTGGATCTGTACTGCGGGACGGGCACGATCGGGCTGGAGGCGCTATCGCGCGGGGCGGCGCGGTGCTGCTTCGCCGAGCGCGACCGGGCCGTGCTGGCGCGATTGCGGCGCAACATCGAAGCCGTCGGCGCCGGCGACCGCAGCGCGGTCTGGGCGGGGGATGTCGCGCGAGGGCTCACCCGGCGATTGACCGGTGTGGGCGGCGCGGTGGATTTGGCCTTCGTGGACCCGCCGTACGCACAGGCGCGGCAGTGGTCGTGGGAGCAGGTCGGACGGACCATCTTCGCCCCGCTGGCGGAACACCTCGCCGACGACGGGCGGGTCGTGCTCCGCCTGCCCGGGAAGG
>CAZEJA010000081.1:4044-9995 GCA_964512215.1 uncultured Planctomycetaceae bacterium | reverse complement strand
GGCAAGGAACCCGTCGTCAACAAGCCCGTCGCGCCGCCGACCCCCAAACCTCCCGCTCCGGCGCCGAAACCCATGCCGCCCACACCCAAACCGCCCCCCCCGAAGCCCGCGCCGAAGCCGGCCGGTCCGAGCAGCGCGACGATCCTCGCGCAGATCGACCGGGCGGGCAAGACGAACCCCGATTGGTGGGACTCCGTGCAACTGACCTACCCCAAGACGCTCGACCTGCCGGGCACCAACCGCGTGCAAGGCTGGAAACCGCAGCACAACCTCGGCGCCCACCTCTGGTCGGTGATCATCCCCAACCCGCACCGGTGGAAGCAGGGCATCAAGCTGCTGCACCACGTGCAGAGCTACCGCAAGAACGACCCCCAGCGCCTCCGCGAGGCCTACGCGCAGCTCGGCAAGTGTTACCACCGCTTCCTCGGCGACTGGGCGCGGGCGGCGTACTGGTGGGGCAAGGCCGTCGACCTCGGCGCCCGCGACACGGGCCGGATCGACATCCACTCCGTCATCGGCCTGGCCGACTGCTACCGGAATCTCGGCAGCAAGTCCCTGGCGCTGGCGACGATCCGCAAGTACCGCCTGGAGGGATACGCGTCGACCGACACGATCAAGTTCTACGCCGACATGGGCGACCTGCCCAAGGCGATGGCGTTGGCGCAGTCGTTGGCGCGGACGTACCCGGACATCGGCCTGGTCGCGGCGGGCAACCTGCACCGCCAGGCGGGGCGATACAAAGAAGCGATCGCGTGCTTCCAGAAGGTGGTCTCGATGCGAAGCGGCAGCAGGCACTTCAAGCGCGTGCAGGAGCGCGCGCGGGAGAGTCTGCACGCGATCCGTTTGTACGAAGCGCTGGACCTGTCGCGCGTGCGGGACGGGGTGCACACGGGCACCGCGATCGCCTTCCGCGGGCCGCTGTCGGTCGAGGTCACCGTCCGCGGCGGGCGGATCGAGTCGGTGCGCGTCTCGAAGCACAAGGAGGATGTGTTCTTCACCGCCCTGACGGCCGTCCCGGCGCAGATCGTCGCGACGCAGGGGCTCAAGGATATCGACGCGATCAGCGGGGCGACGGTGACCAGCGAGGCCATCGTGAACGCGGCGGGCAAGGCTCTGGCGGGGGCGATGAAGTGATGCAGCACTGGAAAGGGATGCTCCCATGCGGCTGAACTGGTTCCTGCCTCATCGCACGGCAAGTGAGCGCGGGCTGCTGCGCGGCGCGCTGGGGCTGGGGGGGGCGAGCTGGCGCCGCTCGCCGCTGTGGCGGGTCAGTCAGGTCGTCTGCCTCGCGGCGTTCATCGTGCTGTTCCTGTGGATCTGCGAGCCGGACATGACGGGGCGCGACCCGCGCATCGCCGAGCCCGTCGACGTCGAGACGTTCCTGCTGCTGGACCCGCTGGCGGGCACGTCGGCCGCCCTCGCCGCGCGGGCGGGGACGCGGGCGCTGCTCTGGGCGGCGGGCATCCTGGGGATCTGCCTGGTGATTCCGCGCGGATTCTGCGCGTACGTCTGCCCGATGGGGACGCTGATCGATCTGCAGGACCGCCTGGTCGGGCGATGGTTCCGGCGCCTGCACGTGAAGCGCCGCGGATGGTGGGCGCATCTGAAGTACTACGTCCTGGCGGCGGTGTTGGTCTCGTCGGCCGCGGGCGTGCTGATCGCGCCGCTGGTGGCTGCGATCCCGGTGCTCACCCGGGCGATGCAGTACGTCATCGCGCCCGTGCAACTGGCGGCCACCCGAGGCGACCACCTCGTGGAAGACCTCACGACCGCGCAGTGGGTGTCGATCCTCCTGTTCGCGGCGATCTTCGTGCTGACGGTTCTGGGCCCGCGCTTCTGGTGCCGCTTCCTCTGCCCGACGGGCGCGATGTTCTCGGTGGCGAACATCCTCCGCCGGACGGACCGCAAGGTGACGGCCGGCTGCGTCGGGTGCGATGCCTGCCGAACCGCCTGCGACTTCGACGCGGTCCGGGAGGACTACACGACGCGCGGGACCGACTGCACGTTCTGTCAGAGCTGCGGGGGGGCGTGCCCCGTCGGGGCGATCCAGTTCACGAGTCGCCGCGCCGTCGTCGATGCCAAAGCGCCCGCGGATCCGCCTCTGCGAGAAGTCTCACCGTCGCGCCGCGGCTTCCTGGCCGCGACGGCGGGCGGGCTTGGCGCGGCGCTGGGGCTCGGGCCGCTGGCGCCGGCGCTGGGCGTCGCCGCGCCAACCGCCCCCGTCCGCCCGCCGGGCAGCGCGCCGGAGGGGACCTTCCTGGACCTCTGCGTGCGGTGCGGCACGTGCATGAAGGCCTGCGGGGCGAACCTGCTCCAGCCGTCGGGCTTCGGCGACGGGCTGGCCGGACTGTGGACGCCGATCGCCGCAACGGACCTGTCCGGCTGCGACCCCGCCTGCAACAACTGCGGGCAGGTCTGCCCGACCGAGGCGATCCGCCCCCTGCCGCTCGAACGGAAGCGCACCACGCGCATGGGCCTGGCCGTCGTGGACCGGGAGACCTGCTTGCCCTACGCGAAGAACCGCGCCTGTCAGATGTGCGTCGACACCTGCAAGGCGGCCGGCTACAACGCCATCGAGTTCCTCCGCGTCCACGTCGAGGTCGACGAGACGGGCCTGCCCCTGGAGGACTCCGGCTGCCTCGCCCCGGTTGTGCTGGCCGACAAGTGCGTGGGGTGCGGGCTCTGCCAAAGCCGCTGCTACCGGATCAATTGGCTGGAGAAGGGCATCCTGAAACGCTCGGCCATCCGCGTCGAGACGGGCGAGGGCAGGGAAGACCGTATGTGAGCGGCCCGAGGGGGGGGCAATGAACGACTGTCGACCCCTCGGGGCAGTAGAGCGGAAGGTGAGAGGTCAGAGGGGAGAGGTGAGAACCCCCCGCCGTTCCCTATTCGCTGATGGCGAATCGCTACTCGCTGGGCTGCGACGTTTCAACCGTGAACTGCTCTACTCGGGGGTGAAGCGCAGGCCGACCGCGAGGTGCCCGGACGAGAGGATCGAGCGCCGGTCGACGCGGACGACGGTGGCGTCGACGGCTTTGTCGGCGAGTCCCGCGAATTCCGGCCGGCTGACGGCCCCCATCTGCAGGCGGACGGCGTGTCCGGGCTGGACGGGGGTAGCGGCGGGAACGTACATCAACATCCCGCCCGCGGAGATATCCACGCAGCGCGCGGGGAAATCCCTCTGGCTGGGCCCATGGTGGAATTCCACGCTGGTCGCCAGCGGATAGCGCATATGCGCTCTTCGATCCACTGCATGCGATGCGCACATATTCCAACTCCCGTCCTGTTTGTCCCTCTTGTGTCTGTCAGAGATGAGGACAATGTATTATACTCCCGAATCCCCGGAAAACGTCCGGGAAAGAGCGATTTTGCCCCGTGTTGCGGATAGGCGCAGGGGGACGGAGCAGGCGATGGCCAAGACACTCAAGCGGATCGGAATCCTGACCGGCGGCGGCGACTGCCCGGGGCTCAACGCGGTGATCCGCGCGGTGGCCAAGTCCGCCATCCGCGGCGGGCTGGAGGTCATGGGCATCGAGGACGGGTACCTCGGACTCATCGAGAATCGCCTGCGGAAGCTGGAGTACGCCGACGTCAGCAACATCCTCACGCGGGGCGGGACGATTCTGGGCTCGTGCAACAAGGCGAACCCGTCCGCCTATGCGATGCCCGAGGGCGACGGGTGGGTGGTGCGCGACGTGCGCGAGCAGGTGCTGGAGCACTACCGCGCCGCGAAGCTGGACGCGCTGGTCGCCATCGGCGGCGACGGGACGATGAGCGGGGCGGCGCAACTCGTCGAGATGGGCATGAACGTCGTCGGCGTGCCGAAGACCATCGACAACGACCTGTGGGGCACGGACGTGACGTTCGGGCACGACACCGCCGTCACGACAGCGGCCGACGCGCTGGACAAGGTCCACACCACCGCGTCCAGCCACCATCGCGTGATGGTCGTCGAGCTGATGGGGCGCTACGCGGGATGGCTGGCGCTGCACGCGGGGGTCGCCAGCGGCGCCGACGTCATCCTGATCCCCGAGATCCCGTTCGACATGGCCAGCGTCTGCGAGGCGTGCGTCGCGCGGAGCAAGGTCGGCAAGCGGTTCACCATCATCGCCGTCGGCGAGGGGGCGACGCCCGTGGGGGGCGAGCAGTTCGTCGACCACGTGGTGGAGAACTCGCCCGACCCGATCCGCCTGGGCGGGGCGGCGAAGTACGTCGCGGAGCAGATCGAGCAGCGCACGAATCTGGACAGCCGCTCGATCGTGCTGGGGCACGTGCAGCGGGGGGGCACGCCGACGGCGTTCGACCGCGTGCTGGCCACGCAGTTCGGGCACGCGGCATTTGAACTGCTGATCGCGGAGCGGTTCGGCCGATTGGTCGTGCAGAGCGCCGGGCGGATCGATTCGGTCGAGCTGGCCGACGTGGCGGGCAAGGTCCGGACCGTGCCCGTCGACTCCCCGTTGATCCGGGCGGCAAGGGATATCGGCACGTGCTTCGGCGACTGACAGCAATACCACGGATACCGGGACGAATCGCGGCGCTGCTGGTCGTGCTCGCCCTGCCCCTGGGCGCCCGGGGCGCTTCGGAGAAACCACCCGTGACCGACAAGAAGGCCCCCTCGCTCCAGCAGACCGTCGCCTCGCTGGTCGCGGCCTACGAGGCGTCGCAGAAGGCGCGCGTCGGCGTCTCGGTCGTGGACCTGGCCACCGGACAGGCGGTCGCGTCCGTCCGAAGCGACACGCCGTTCATCCCCGCGAGCAACCAGAAGCTCCTGACCGCGTCGTTCGCGCTGCTGCGCCTGGGCGAGACGTTCGAGTTCGTCACGCAGGTCTGCCTGCTGGACGGCAAGCACCTGCTGGTCATCGGCAGCTTCGACCCCACGCTGGGCGACCCGATCCTGGCGGCCGCGGCGGGCAAGAGCATCTATGTCGAACTCGACCGCTGGGCGGCCGCCATCGCCAAAGCGACCGGCGGGACGATCCCGGGCGACGTGCTGATGATGACCCGCCCCGAGGGCCCGCCGCTGCGCCATGCCGACTGGTCGAAGTCGCAGTACGCCAACTGGTACGCCGCCCCGGTGGCGATGCTGAACTTCCACAACAATTGCTTCGACGTGACCTTCCGCGTCGACAAAGGCCGGGCCGCGGGCGTGGTCTCGCCCGTCAGCCGATACATCTCCATCACGAACCAGCTCAAGACGAGCAAGAAGCACATCTGGTCGTTGACGAGTTCCGCGGACGACTCGGCCGTCACGCTGCGGGGCACCGTCCTGCGATCGACCAACGAGCCCGTCAGCGTCGCGGCCAACCATCCGCCGCTGCTGCTGGGGCGCGTCCTGGCCGACCGCCTCGCCCGCGCGGGCGTCGCGGTCGGCGGTACGATCCGCACAATCCCTCGCGACAAGATCGACATCACCCAGGCCCGCCTGATCACGACAACGCGCACGCCGCTGGCTGTGGCGCTGGCGCGGGCGAACAAACGCAGCCTGAACATGACGGCTGAATGCATCCTCCTGCGGGCGGGCGACGGGACGTGGGCCGGCGGCGCGAAGCTCATGACCGAACGCCTGTCGCGATGGTTCTCCCTGCCCGCGGGCAGCATCGTCATCGGCGACGGCAGCGGACTGTCGCGCAAGAACCGCATCACCCCCGCGGCGATGACCGCGCTGCTGACGGGGATGGCCGGTCGGAAAGAAGGCGGCGCGCTGTTCCGCTCGCTTCCCGTCTCCGGCGTGGACGGCACGATGGCGGGTCGCCTCAGTGACGCCGCCTGCCGCGGGCGCGTGCTCGGCAAGAGCGGGTACATCGCGAAGGTCTCGGCCCTGAGCGGTTACGTGCTGGACGCCCAGCGCCGCCCGGTCGCGGCGTTCTCAATCCTCGCCAACGACGTGCCCGGGGGAAGAAACTGGATCGCCAAGAAGCTGCAGGACGACATCTGCCGTGCCGTGCTGGGGC
>CAZEJA010000081.1:0-4034 GCA_964512215.1 uncultured Planctomycetaceae bacterium | reverse complement strand
GTCGCCCCACGCCTCGTGCCACGCGTTGAAGATGAAAGCTCCCGGCCGCGGCAGGTCACCGGTAACCCGTAATCGGTAATCGGGCTTCGATACCAAGCCAGAGTACCCGATTACCGGTTACCGATACCTGATTACCACCTACCGATTACCACGCCTGCAACTCCCCTACGATCTCTTCCACCAGATCCTTGACGGTGACGATACCCACGTCGCGATCGCCGGACTCCACCACGGCCAGCATCGTCCCGGTTCGCTGCATGCGGTAGAGGGCGTCGGTGACGTTCAGGCCGGCCGACAAGCGGACGGCGGGGGTCATGATGGCGGCGGGTGCCGCCTCGCTCGTGAGGGCGTCGTAGATGTCCAGCACACCCGCGACGCGCCCGTCGTCGTCGATCAGCGGCAGGCGGGAGTAGTTGTGGTCGCCGAATATCTCCCGCAGTGCGCCGCGGTCCACGTCCACGGGCGCGGAGACGACCTGCCCCATGGGCACCATCACGTCGCCCAGCGCCACGGCGCCGATGCGCTCGACGCGGTCGGCCATCACGGTCTGGAAATGCGTCAGCACGCCGCTGGCGCGTCCCTCGGCCATGACGGAGGAGATGCCCGCATGGGCGAACAGGTCGGCCCGCTCGCCGTGCCGCACGAGCTTCATCAGCGCCGCGCCGAACCCCCGCACCAGCGGCGAGGCGCCGCAGGCCAGCAGCGCTGCGTTCGCGACCGACAGCAGCGGCGAGGTGACGTAGACGGCGCGTTCCGCGAGGCGCTGGTAGACGTTCTTGGGCACGGACTCCGCGAAGATGAACAGCACCGGCGTCCAGAAGAAGATCGTGATCCACTCCGCGGACGCCCCGAGCCCCGCGAGCATCAGGATCGACGTCAGGCAGACGGTGGCGAAGTAGCTCGTCACGTTCGTGCCGATCAGCAGAACGGCCAGCAGGTTGTTGGGGTTCTGCATCAGCTTCCGCAGGCGTCGGGCGGACCGCAGTCCTTCCTCGGCGCGGAGGTCCAGGCGGATTTTGTTGAGCACGTAGACGCCGGTCTCCATGCCCGCGAACAGGCCCCGCAGCGCCATGCCCGCCAGCAGGCCCGCCACCCAGGGGGCGTAGTGGAGGATGTCCGCGGCTGCGATCATGCCTCCTCCTCCCGCAGCAGCAGACGCAGCGTCGCGATGCGACGACCACGCATGGATTCGACGACGAAACGCAAGTTGCGATGCTCGGCCGCCTCGCCGACGTGGGGAATCCGCCCCAGCAGCGACAGGACGAAGCCGCCCACCGTGCTGATCCTCGCCCCGCCGAGGTCGATGCCGAACGCGTCCTGCCATTCGTGGATCGCGAGGTCGCCGTCCAGCAGGTACTCGCGCTCGCTCACCTTCCGCACGGCCGGCCGATCGGTGAACTCATGCGCATCCGGAATGTCACCGACGATTTCCTCCAGCACGTCTTCGAGCGTCACCAGCCCGGCCGTCCCGCCGTATTCGTCGACCACGACGGCCATCTGCGTCTGCGTCACGCGGAACTGCAACAGCACGCGCTCCAGGTTCGCCGCCTCGGGCACGAAGGGGACCGCCACGCACAGCTCTCGCAGCGACTCATCCCCACCCAGCAGCAGGCGCTTGGCGTGCACGACGCCCAGGATGTAATCCACCCTGCCGTCGTAGACCGGCACCTTCCGCAGATGCGTTCGGCGGAACGTGTCCAGCAGCTCCGCGGGGGCGGCGTCGACGTCGCAGGTGATCATGTCGACGCGGGGCACCATTACGTCGCGGACGCGCAGCCCCGTCAGCTCGAGGATCTCCTGCAGCAGGGAGTTCGCGTCGTGGTCGAGGATGCCCCGCTTGGCCGACAGGTCGAGGACGGCTGCGAGTTCATCGGCCGTCACGTCGGACGTCTCGGTCGCGGGGGGCGAGATCAGGCGCGTGACGGGCTGGATGAACAACACTTCCAGCGCCCGCAGCACCGGGGACATGACCCCTTCCAGCACGGCCACCGGCGTGGCCGCCAGGGTCGCCCAGCGCTCGCCCGTGACCAGCGCGAGCATCTTGGGCGTGACCTCGCCAATCAGGATCAGTGCCAGCAGGGGCGTCAGCGATGCGGCGATCGTCGCCCACGCCGGTGTGCCCGCAGCTTCGAGGCTGAAGATCATCACGGCCGACAAACTTGCATAGGCGACGTTGACCAGCATGTTGCCCAGCAGCAGCGTGTTGAGCGTCCGCCCGGGCGTCTGCATGATCGACGCGACAAGGCGCTCGAGGCGTCCGCCCCTGCCGAACCGCATGAGCTGCCCCCGCGTGAGGCTGAACAGCGCCGTCTCCGTGCCGCTGAAGAACGCCGAGCCCCCCAGCAGCCCGCCCATCAGCACGAGCTGCCAGCCATGCGTAGCGAGGAATTCCTCCCAGGTCACGCCCGCACCCCCGCCCGGGGCCGTCTACAGTGCCCGTCGGAATCGTCGGATTGTTCAGTCGGCTCGGTCATTCGACAACTGAAGTATACCCCCGCCCCCGCCGCGCCCGCAAACGCCATAGGGCCCAGCAGGCCGGGAGGGCGGGCATCCACGCGCACTGTCCAAGCCTCGCTTGCTTGGGAAGGTGTCAAGAATGTCGTGTATTACTTGACAGGCGCGACAGGGAAACCGAATAATAGCATAGCCCTGTCCATCGCGAAGTTCGAGGTCCCACCTCGAATACGCCGCAAGGCATAGCGATGACGGGGCTTTTTTGTGCGCTAGGGCTTCGCTCGGCTCCTGTCCCGTACGTGATCGGCTGGGACGAAGAGCCAGTGTCTATACTCGTGGTGCCACCGATTCGCCTCCTCTCCCTGGACCCCGGTCGAAATCCCGATGTTGAAGTTCGGATAGATCGAGCGAACCCGGCGATTCATGTGTCGGTAGAGGTGTTCCTTCGCCCGAGTCTTCTTGCCTCGCCAGTGCGACCCCGGCGGCTTGGTCTTGTGCTTATCGTTCAGCCGGAACTGCATCGATCCCAATACGATGTCCAGGCATTGCAGGATCACGTGATCGTGCGACGTGACCTCGGCGATGCTCTGCTCGCCGATGCGGATTCGCGCCCGCCGGAATTCCGCGGAACTCGACAGGCCGCGAAGGTATCCCTTGAACACCTCTGCCTTCTCCCTGGTATCGGGGAATTGGTCGAAGTACAGGCGGCAGTTGACGGGTGTCTTCGTCGGATTGCTGTGAGCCAGTCCAAAGGCGTGCTTGATGAATTGGTAGTAGAGCAGGAAATACTGGTTCTCCGTCTGTTCCCTGGTGAGGTTCTGTGGGACGTGTATGTTCTTCGTGAACATGATGCGAACCTTAATCTGCCCTGCGGCTACGAAGTCGAAGAAGAGATCCATCAGTTGCTGGTATCTGGTCAGGTAGTTTGCGGTGACCTTCTGCCACTTGACCTCCCCATGGAAGCCGAGAGATTCCTTCTGTTGCTCCAACGCCGACTCGACGGACATCAGGTCCGTGGAGCGAACCAGGGCGCCCCCGTAGAAATTGGAGTAGTACCGCCCTTTCTTCTCAGACTCATCGGCATAGATAATGTACTCCGCAGCCAATGCCGTGGCCTTCCCACAGACAGCAGGACGGACTGAAGCGGAGTTTCCCCCTCAGTCGCCAGGGACTGGTGAGATCTCTGCCAAGAGATTACATGTGACCAAGCCACCTCGTCAATCGTCTGGAGGACTGTGGTTTCGCCTCCTCGTCCCAATCAATCCCCGTCCACGTCCGCGAAGCGCCAGGTGGAGTGGAAGTCCTTGGTCAGTTCCTGTCCGGTCAGGGATGCGCGGACCATCTCGATGGGGATGGCGTTCTCGCGCAGCAGGGCGTCGTGGAATTCGCGGTCGGTCATCTTCCTCGACGCGACCAACTCCCCGCGGAGGGCGCGGATCTGCAGCCCGCCGACCATGTACGCGCACTGGTAGAGCGGCGGGTACCCGCCCTCGAAGGACCGCTTCACCTCCGCCCGCGCGTTGTCCGGCTCATGCCCGACCTCCCGCACGAGCATGTCGATGCACTCCTCCGCCGTCCGC
>CAZEJA010000080.1:0-10000 GCA_964512215.1 uncultured Planctomycetaceae bacterium | reverse complement strand
CCCCCCCCCCCCCCCCCCCCCCCCCCCCCCCCCCCCCCCCCCCCCCCCCCGGGGTTATCGTTCATGTCGCCTACCCTAGCGGGATTCCACCGCCTCGACAAGGCGCATACGGCGTTCGCGATGAACGAAAATCAGCCAGATTCTTTGCAGAAAGTGTAGCGCGAAATCGCGATTCGCCGATATGCTATAGGAAGAAATTAGCGATGTTGCAGGGCTGGGCAATGGATGCCCCCCGCACGCGTTTTCGCCGGCGAGTCCGAGGAAGGAGCCGAGGATGCTGGTGCTTTCACGGCAACGTGACGAAACAATTATCATCGGCGACGATATCGAAATCACTATCGTCGACATACGCGGGGAGAAGGTTCGTCTCGGAATCAACGCCCCTCATCACATTCCCGTCCACCGCAAAGAAGTCTATGAGGCGATCAAGCGGGAGGGCAGCGACGGCGCACACGTCGGATCTCTGGCCAAGAGAAGGCATCCGCCGCGCGAACGCAACGGCGGTCGCGAGCGCCAAGGCGGCAAGCCGCACTAGATAGAATCCCCATCCCAGTTCACCAGCGGGCCCGTCAGATCGACGGGCTCGCGTTCGCTGGGGCTCGGTTGCTTTCGCAGGGGGCCTCTTCCAGAGACGGCAGATTCAGCGCATCGGCCAGCGCGTCGACACAGTTCGGGTCGTACCCGTGGGGACTGCATCGCCGTAGCTCCCGCACCGCCGCCAGGGGCGGAATCGCCCGGCGGTGGGGGCGGTCGTGAGTCATCGCGTCGTACGCGTCGGCGGCCGCGAGAATGCGGGCCCCAAGGGGGATATCCTCCCCCGCCAGCCCGCTGGGATAGCCCGTTCCGTTCATCCGTTCGTGATGGTGCCGAATGGCCGGCAAGGCGTCGCGCAGCGATTCCAGCGGGCGGAGCACCTCGTAGGAGATCTGCGGGTGCTTCTGGATCGTGCGGAAGCCCTCCACGCCGATATCCGACGTCTTGCGCAGGAGCCCGTCCGGCAGCGCCAGGCGCCCGATGTCGTGCAACTGGCCCGCGATGCCGATTCGAACGCACTCGTCTTCGTCCAGCCCCAGGTTGCGCGCGATCTGCTCGCTGAGGGCGCCGACGCGTTCGCTATGTCCGCCCCAGTACTTGTCCCGGGCCTCCACGAACCGGACGATCCGGCGGAGGACCGTGATGTAGTGCTCGCACGCCTCCGAGGCCCTGCGGTGAGCGGACGTGGCGCGGGACTCCAGGTAGCGGCTTACCCGGATGACCTCGTGGATCAACGCGGCGGCCAGCAGAACGGTCGCCCCCAGCAGCACCGGCGACATCACCAGGCGGCTGCGGAAAATCGCCACGACGGCGGCGACGGCCAGCCCCACGGCGGCGACGCATACGGGACGGATCACGTGCCAGTACCGCATGGATGCACGCTCACCTGCGACCGCACCGGTCTGTTGCGGTGAATCTCCCATTACTGCAAACGTACGATACATCCTCTATACGGGCCAACGGGCTCGCCCGGTTCCTGACGCGCCGCTGACCGGCCCGAATTGATTCGCCCTTCCGCCGAAGCTACGATGAAATGGCGGGGGCCTCCCCTCGCCGTTATGCGAAAGGGAGACACCATGGACGCATCGAGCGGACGCACGTCCCTGCCCGACCGGGTCCGGGATTTCGTTCTGGAGGGGTTCACACCGCAGTTCGGCCGACGGAAGGGGGCCTTCCCATCGCACCCGGTCTGGAAGCGGATGCGCGAGTTGGGCAGCGAGCTGTGGCTGGACACGGGCAGCCTTGAAGAGTCGGGCGAACTGTGGACGGAGGAGTTTGCTGCGCTGACGACGAACAACACGCTGCTGAACCGGGAAGTGCAGAAGGGCACCTATGACGAGCTGATTCCCGAAGCGGCGGAGCTTCTGGCCGAGAGCGGAGATATGTCGGAGCGGGAGCGGATTCTGGAGATCGCGTTCATCTTGAACGCCCGGCACGGATTGAAGCTGGTCGGCGAGTACGACGCGAAGGTCTCTGTGGAGGAGCACACGGACCTCGCGGGCGACGTGGAGGCGGCCGTCGCGTACGGGCGGCGGTATCACGCGATCTGTCCGGAGCGGTTCATCGTCAAGGTGCCCTTGACGCCCGCGGGCCTGCTGGCCACGCGGCGCCTCGCGGCGGAGGGCATTGCGGTGAACCACACGCTGGGATTCTCGGCGAGGCAGAACTACGTGGCGTCCCGCATCGCAGGCCCGGCGTATGTGAATGTCTTCGCGGGGCGCCTCAACAGTTTTGTCGCGGACAACGATCTGGGGGACGGGACGTTGGTGGGCGAGAAGGCGACGCTCGCCTCGCAGGCGGCGGTGCGGGCGCTTCGGGAGGCGGGCCTGCCGACCCGACAGATCGGGGCGTCCATCCGGTCGGGGCAGCAGGTGCGGGATTTGGCCGGCGTGGACGTACTGACGATTCCCCCCAAGGCGGCCGCGGGATTGCTGGAGTTGGGCGTTGCGCCGGAGAAGTTGACGGATCGCACGTGCTTGCAGGTCTCCCCGGGCATTCGCGGGGATGTCGACGCTGAGGCGGCTGGACTCAATACGCTGTGGGACGTCGGGGGTGACGTCGTTGCCTGCTGCGACGCTCTGGATCGCGAAGACCTGGACGCGCTGACGCCGGGCGATCTCGTGGCGTTCTTCGGCGACCACGGCTGCGGCGACCTGCTCGTGGCGTGGAGCGACGATCAGGTCGCCGCCAGCACGGCCGAGGGGAAGATCCCCCGGCTGGACGCGTGGCGGGACGAGCTGGCCGGCAGGGGGATCGGGCTGGACGCCCTGATGAACCTCGCGGGCCTGTGCAGCTTCCGCCAGGATCAGAAGGCGATGGACGACCGCGTCGCGGGCATTCTGGGGCGGTGAGGGTTCGGCGCAAAAAGAACGCCGGGCCGTCCCTTGGGGCGACCCGGCGTGGGAACGCGTTGCTCGATTCGCGAGCGGCCGTTACTGCGCCGTCGTGGTGATCAGTTCGCGAATCTGATCGCTTCGCAGGTTCAGGGCGCCAAGGTCCTGGGCGGCCCCGTTGCGGAGCGGATCGGCCGTCTCGTTCATGACGATGTCGAGAATCTCCTGGGCCTGGGCTTCCGTGAGCTGGTTGCCGTACGCCCGAACGGACTCGGCCAGGGCGCCCATGGCGGCGACGCGAACGGGCTCATTGGCCTCGGCGTCGACGACCAGCGTGCAGATCGCCCGCTGCGCCTGGGCTTCCCGCATGACGGCCAGGGCTTCGGCGGCGGCCATGCGGACGGAATCCTGCGGCGCCTTGAGGGCGGCCGTCAGCGTGGTCCGCGTGACGGTCGAGACGTCGAAGACGGGGTTCTTGGTCTGCCCGAGCGCGCGGATCGCCTTGGCGGCCCGGACGGCCCACTGGGTGACCTCGGCCTCGCCCATGGGCTTGCCCGCGGCGAGGCTTGGCGCCTGGGCCAGGGCATCGCCGAGTTTCCCGGCCGTCAACTCCCCGCCGGCGAGGATCGTCCGCTTGTCGTCCTTGGCGAGGGTGCGGAGGGGCAGCGTCTCGGAGGCGGCCACAACAACCGGCACGGCCGCGAAGATGCCTTCCTGCCGGAGCGTCGGAATGACCTCCGCGGCGCCGGGGACCGACGTGATCGCGACCAGGTCGACCCCGCCGATGGCGCGGGCGGCCTGCATGCCTTCCTTGACGTTGGAGTGGGTCAGCACGGTGTAGCCCGCGCCGCGGACGGCGTCCTTGAGCAGGTTGCTCTGCTTCTCGTCGGCGGCGATGACGAGAGCGGCCTGCTTGCCCGTCTGGCGCAGCGCCTCGTTGAGGGTCATCAGCACCAGGTCATACCCGGTGAATCGCTTGGTGGGGCGGGCGTTGGCGAGCGAGACGGCCGCCAGGAACCGCACGCGCCGGTCGGGGTAGGTCATCGCCTGCACCAGCGGCTGCTCGCCGCTCTCGATGGGCTCGACAAGGCTCTTGGCGCCCGCGGTCAGGCGCAGCGCCTCGATGGCGCCGATGGCGACCGTCGAGTTGTAGTCGTTCAGCGCCCGGGCGAGGACTTCCTGGGCGAACGTCGCCCCCGCGGCGCGGATGTAGTACGTCGCGGTCGCGGCGCCCTCGGGCAGCGTCGGGTCGGCGGCGCCCGCGGGCAGGTCGGCTTCCCGTTTGAGATTGGCCGCCAGCCAGAGCGAGACGGCCGGGTAGAACTCGTCATCGTGGTCCAGCGCCAGCCGCGCCATCCGCATCGCGTAGATGTCGCAGAAGATCTGACGCGGCACGGGGACGAAGGACAGGCCCGCGTCGCCCTTCCAGTACCAGACGTTGGCCTTGTCGCTGCGCTCGTCGGGGCGGATGGACTCGTCCTGGTAGTAGTACTTCAGCGACAGGTCGTAGTACATCTGCGAGATGCTTTTGCGGAGGGAACTCTTGCCCGCGCAGGTGACCAGAGCGGACTCGACCATCACCTGCGTGCGCTTCAGCAGGCCTTCGGTCTCATGGAGTTCCTTCAGGCGCGCCGCGGCGTGGGGGTATTCCACTTCCGCCAGGGCGGAGGCGAAGATCTCGCGCAGTTTCTCGTCTCTCGTCTGCAGCGCGACCGACAGCGGGCGGACGATCTCCTTGCCCAGGCTGGGCAGGACCTGCACGATCCGCTCGCGCAGCAGCGCGTCGGTGCGCGGGTCCATCAGCTTCTGGACCATCTGGGGCAGGGCGAACTCGCCGCTGTTGATCAGGCGCTCCCGGGCCCGCGCGTACGACTTGACGCTCACGGGCAGCATGTTGATGGACCGCTCGATCTCGGCCGGGTCCGTCCGCATTGCCTGGTAGCCGTTGTCGATCATCTTCTGCAGGCGCTGGATCGTCTCTTCCATCCCCGCCAGGCGCGTGCCCCGCGCCAGAACGCTCTGGGCGCTTTTGCTCTGGACGGACAACAGGTAGACCTCGCGCGGCTTGCCCGAGTTCAGCACGGCCTCGCCGAAACTCTTGGCCAGGTCCGGGCGGGCGACCTTGATGTAGTGGAGCAGATCTTCCCACTGCTCGGCGAGCTTCTTGCCCCCGGGGGCGGCTGCGTCCTGTGCCCACGCACCTGCGACCGCGGTCAGAATCATCATCGCCGCCAGCAGTGTCCCCAGACGCCGTCGTCTGTCTGTCAACATAGCTTCTCCTATGTATAACGAAGGTGGCAAACCACTTCTCATGCGATCCCGCAGTCCCAGCCGACACCAAAACCGCAGCGCCTCGCAAGCGCAGACACACACCGTCCGCAGGCTGTGATTATAGGGTGCCCGAGGGGGCTGTCAACAGATTCCATACCGCGTTTATCGCACTTTCCCGACAGGCTCTTGCGCTTGCTCGCGGGACGGGGGGGCAGTACGATGAATCGACGACCGAATGGATGGGAGAGAGATGGCTCGCAAGCGAGAGGGCGAACGGAAGGGCGGCGCGTCGCGCTGCCGGGCGGCGGCGATTGTGACGCTGCTGGCGGGGACGTGCGCGCTGGCTGCTTGCGCTCGTGCGGCCGACGAAAAGGGGCCGGGCGATCCGCAGGAGCTGCGCAAGCTTCTGGCGGCGTTCTCGGCCCGCAGCGCGACCACCGACGAACGGGCCGCGATCGTCTCACGCGTGCTGGAGATCGGCCCGCCGGGGCCCACGCAGCTCGCCGCCGTCATCGGCAGGCGCCTGGTCCTGGTCAAGGGGCTCTACGAGCGGGAATTCCTCAACGCCGCCGTCGCCGCCCAGCGCAAGCAGATCGAGAAGGCGGGCAAAGACCAGGGCAAATCGCGCACCCAGATGTTCGCCGAAATCAAGAAGCTCCGAGCGACCGTGCTGGATCTCCGGGACAAGAAGAGCCTTTCGAAGGGCGAGCTACTCAAGACCGCCGAACCGGCCGTCCGGAAGCTGGAGGCGCTGCTCGTTGTCAACCCGGCCGACGTGCTGGCGGGCGATGAGAAACTCGCGGCGCGACGGGCGGAGTACCTGGAACTCGCGGGGTGGAAGGCCAAGTGCAGCGCCCCCCCGGAGACGCCGCCGGCCGATGCGACGGAGGCGTTCGAGCAGCTCGCCGTCGTCATGGCGCTGACGCCCAGCCTGTCGTACCGCCGCACGTTCCAGGGCAACGTGTTGCTGGCGGCCAAGATTCAGCCCGAGGAGGCCGAGTGCATTCTTCACGCGAATCGCCTCCGTGCGCTGCTGGGCCTGCGGGTGCTGCGAACGGACGTACGCCTGTGCACCGCGGCGCGGGACCATTCCACGGACATGCGGACCAAGGGATTCATCGCCCACATCTCCCCCGTGCCGGGCAAGCGGAAGTTCTCGGACCGTGCGAAGCTGGCGGGCACGACGGCGTGCGCTGAGAACATCCACGAGGGCCAGCGAACGGCGGCGGGGGCGCACCGGGAATGGTTCATCAGCCCCCCGCACTTCAAGGTGATGCTGCACGATATCCACAAGCGGATCGGCGTGGGGCACGTCCGGGCAATGTGGACGCAGATGTTCGGTTACTGATCTCTCGAGGCCGGCAGGTCCCTCGGCAGGCATGCCAGGAGGGCTTCGCTTACCGAACGGGCATCGCTGACCACGCGCTGCAACTCCTCCTCCATCGGAGTGGCCGCCAGTTCACCGGCCCGCTGAAGCGACATTCCGCCGAAGGCGTCGGACCGCATCCGCGCGATCATCGCCAAGGGGTTGGCGGGGTTGGGATTCTCAGCGATCTGCGGGGGCTTGTGGGTCTTCGGGGGACGCGTGGCGATGAAGAAAATCACCGCCAGCGCGATGCAAGCCGCCGCCGCGATGCCGGCCAGGATGGGCATCATCCGCCGGCGGAACGTCATCGCGGGCGCCAGAGACGCCGCTGCGACGGACCGGCGAATCCGCTCGCGCAATTCAGCCGACAGCGGCGCCTCGGGCGGAACGCTCTGACGCAGACGGCCCTCCAGGGCGGTCAGGCTTTCGTGGTACTCCCGGCAGGCGTCGCACGTGGCCTCATGCACCGCGAGCATGGTCGGCAGCGGCTGGCCGCTGTCCAGCGATTTCGAAAGCTCTTTGCGATAGACGTTGCACAACATGATGCACCTCACGACGTTCGTGCCACGTAGTGGCTGGGGGCACCCGCCGCCGCCCGGGCCGATGGCGCCGGCACGGGGCGACGGTCGAGCAGCTTGCGTCGGGCCCGGTGAAGCAGGACCTTCACGTTTCCCGTCGATTTCTTCAACACGGCGGCGATTTCCTGCACCGACATGTCCTCGGCATACCGCAGCCAGAGGGCGCTGAATTGCTGCTCCGGCAGGACCTGCGACGCCTGCGCCCACAGGTCGTCGTGCTGCTCCCGCAGCGAGACGGCCTCCAGCGGATTGTCCGCATTCGCGTCGGGGCGGTCATACGCCTGCGCGACCACCGGCATGCGGCGCGACCGCCCCCAGCTCGCGGCCTGACGCGTGGCGATCGTGAACAGCCACGCCGAAAAGCGCCGCGACGGATCGAACCGCTCCAGGTTCCGGTACGCCTTCAACAGCGTTTCCTGCACGAGATCCTCGGCGGTGTGCGTGTCGCGGACCTTCCGCCTCAGGTATCGAAGCAGGCGCGGGCCGAACCGATCCACCAACTCGTCGAACGACGCAGAAGAACCCGCAGCCGCCTGGGCAGCGAGTTCTTCCGCGCTCGGTTCGACAAGCGTCAGGTTGGCCCCGGCCGAATGACTCACGTCTTCCGTTACTCCTTCGTCAGCGCCTTGCGGGCCTTCTGCTCCTGCAGGAACGTCACCAGCTTGATCGCCGACGCGGTGGGAAGGCTCACGTTCAACTCGGCGGTGGTCTCCGACCCGCCGACGGTGATCTTCTCGCCCAGATTCTTCAGTTCCTCGGGCAGCTTCTCCTGCATGCCCACCTTGAACAGCGCCACGAAGCCCTGCGCCATCTGGCGGATGTTGGCGGCGTCTTCGGCGTTCTCCGCGCCCAGCGCGATGCTCGCGAAGAGCACGCCGTCGACCTCGCCCGCCTGCAGAACGCCGCTGGTGACGCTGCGGAACATCGCGGCCTCGGGGTGCTTCTCTTTCGAGGACAGGTCGATGCCTTCCGCGGCGGCGACCAGGAAGGCGCCGGCGGCGGGTTTGGGCAGGTTCGACAGCGCGCCCGTCTTGGTCAGGTTGGCGGCCTCGCCGTCCAGCACCGCGACCGCCTTCTTGACCAGGTCGACCGTCGAGCCGATCACGACCGTCTTGGCGTCGTAGAAGCAGCCCGTCTGCGTCTTGGCGGGCTTGTCGCCCTTGGGCTCGTCCGTCCATTGGTGCAGTACGCGGTCGCCGTGCTCGATCGCTTTGTACGTCGCGTTCTCTCGCAGCAGGGGCAGGACCTTGTCCGCGTCGAGTGTCGCATCGGCGATCACCACGCCCTGTTCCTTCTCGTCGCCGATCTTCTCCCCATACAGGATCAGCCCGCGGATGTCCTTCAGCAGGTCCAGCCCGAAGACTTCCTGAACCTGGGCGAGCCCCGCGAGGAACTCGTCCTTCTCGGCGGCCTTGTCCAGCACGAACTTGCCGAGGTCGGACTTGAGCAGCGCCTCGACGTCCACGTGCGCCACCCACGCCGCGTCCCCGGCGACCTTGTCCTTGTCCAACTGCCCCGCCAGCAGCGGCGAGCCGATCAGTGCGACGGCCAGCAGACTGAGTGCGAACTTGTTCATGACGTCTCCCTTCGTGGTCCTGATTGTATCCATTGTACGGGATTCCGGTGTCCTGTGCTTCCATCGGCATATACGCGGCGGACGGGCAGGGGGTTACGCGAGTTTTCCGAGGACTCTCCTGCCGGAATCGTTCTTGTCGCCCCTCCGCCGCGCCCGGTAAGATACGCCTCTCGCGACCCGTAGAAACAGGAAGGCGCCATGAAGCATACGAGACTCCTGATCGCACTGGCCGGGGCGGCGCTGCCTGCCCTTCTGTCCGTTCAATGCACGCCTGCCGGCGGGGGACCGGCGCCTGTGTCTCCCGCAGGGGGCGAGTCCCCGAAGCCCGGGACGGTTGAGGCGCTGATCGTGCAACTGTCGCGGGGCGCGGATCACGAAAGGCCCGTCGCGGCGGTGCAGTTGGGCAATCGCGCTTCGCGTGCGGCCGTGCCGGCGCTGATCACTGCCCTGAGGGATTCGCGGTATGAGGTCCGTCTGGCCGCGGCCGAGGCGCTGGGCAAGATCGAGGACCGCCGGGCCGTCCACCCGCTGATCGGGTCGCTGGTCGATGAGAATTTCGACGTGCGTGAGAAGTCCGCCTGGGCGCTGGGGCGCCTGGGCGATGAGGCGGCCGTCAAGCCGCTGCTGACCGCGACGAAAGACCCGGCCCCGTCCGTCCGGCGGGCGGCGGGCAAGGCGCTGTCGCGCATCGGCCCGGGCGCGGGAGCGGACCTGGGGCGCACGCTTCGCGAAGATCGGGACTGGAAGGCCCGCCGCCGCGCCGCGGAAGGGCTGGGCGGCATCGGCACGCCCGTGGCCGCCGATGCCCTGATTGCCGCGATGGGCGACAGGCAGACGGAAGTTCGCGCGACCGTGGCGACGTCGCTGGCGGGGATCGGCGGATCGAAAGTGACGGCCGCCCTGATCCGGACACTTAGGGAAAGCGACGATTGGCGCGCCCGCGAGACGGCGGCCGTCGCGCTGGGCAAGCTGCGTCCCGAAGCGGCCATCTCGCCGCTGCTGACCGCGCTGAACGACAAGCAGATCGACGTCCGCTGGGCGGTCGCCGAGGCGCTGTCGGCCTACGGGCGGCGCGTGATCGATCCGCTGATCAAGCGCCTGACCAGCGGCAACGCCGCCTCCCGCCGCACCGCAGCCGAGGCGCTGGGACGCATCGGCGATCTGAAGGCCTGCGCACCCTTGATGTTGAGCGCCGTGGGCCGGGAGGACAACCTGGAGGCCGGTCGCATACGCCGGGCGGTGGCGGCCATTACGGGTCTTGACGCGAGTCAGCTTCCGGCGACGAAGCGTTTTGTTACGGATATTGTGGAGGAGTACCTCGACGAGCAGCAGTACGAGGCCC
>CAZEJA010000079.1:0-10082 GCA_964512215.1 uncultured Planctomycetaceae bacterium | reverse complement strand
TCTTATTCGTTGATACACCACTCCTTACCGCTTAACTTAGGACCATTGGGGGCAGGGCACGTACTTCGACCCTGAGCTGAACATCAACGGCAAGCGCAAGAAGTTCGAGGGCTACACCACGGACGTCCTGACCGATCAGGCCCTGTCGTGGCTGAAGAGTGGCCGCAAGGCGGATCAGCCGTTCTTCCTGTACCTGTCGTTCAAGGCGGTGCATTACCCCTTCCTGCCGGCCAAGCGCCACGCCGGTCGCTACGCCAAGGAGCCGGTCAAGCGCCCCGAGACGATGGGCAACACGCAGCGGAACTATCAGACGCAGCCGCACTGGGTCCGCGAGCGGCGATACAGCATCCACGGCATCGACCACATGGAGACGGGGCAGTTCGACAACGACCCGGTCCCCTCGTTCGACGCGCTGTACCGGCAGTTCTGCGAGACCGTCCACGGGCTCGACGAGAATCTCGGACGCGTGCTGGATTACGTCGATAAGGCCGGCCTGAGCGACTCGACACTGGTCGTCTACATGGGCGACAACGGGTTCGCGCTGGGCGAGCACGGGTTCTACGACAAGCGCGACGCCTTCGAGGAGTCGATCCGCGTGCCGATGCTGGCGTACGCACCGGGGATGATCCAGCCGGGCACGAAGGTCACGCCCATGGTGCAGAACATCGACGTCGCCCCGACGCTGCTGGCGGCCGCCGGGGTCGAGGCGCCGAAATCCGCAAAGATGGACGGGCGATCGTTCCTGCCGATGCTGCTCGGGAAGAAGATCCCCTGGCGCGACCACATCCTCTACGAATACCACTGGGAGTGGAACTTCCCCGCGACGCCCACGCTGTTCGCGATCCGCACCGACCGGTACAAGTACGTGTACTACTACGGCCTGTGGGACCGCGACACGTTCCACGACCTCCAGACCGACCCGCTGGAGCGCCACAACCTGATCGACGCGCCGGGACACCAGGAGCGGATCGCCGCACTGAAGAAGCAGTTGTTCGACGAACTGGAAGCCAGCGGCGGCCTCCACATCCCCGTCCGCCGCCCCGCCGGCGACCGACTCGGGCAACGCAAGCTTCGGCGATAGACGGGAGAGGGGGGCGCCGACAGACCGGGGTTGCTGGTGGAGCTGATCGAAAAGGCGAAGACGGCGACGCGTCGCGGGCGATAAAGGCATAGGCGCCCCCCGCAGAATTCGCTTGCAAGCGTTTGGGGCGGACCTATAGTCTGGACAGTATAGCGGACTTATCATCGCGAGAAGTGTGGACACATGGCCGAGATGCGTAACCAGAAACCGTCCGGCGACAGGGCGGCTATGTCTCGTTGGTTGGTGGTGGTGCTGCTGAGCGTCATCGCGACGTGCCTGCTGATCCAGGTGGGCGTCGCGACGTCGCAGGCGGATGCACAGGTGACCGGCGGCGGCGAGGACAAGCTGTTCGCGGTGGCCGGGCAGATCACGCCCGGAGCCTTCGGGCTGTATCTGGTGGACCTGGAAACGAACACAATCTGCGTGTACCAATACGTGCCGACCGACCGGCGGCTGAAGCTGGTCGCGGCCCGGACGACGTTGTTCGATCGACAACTGGACGCATACAACACCCAGCCGTCTCCGCGGGAGATCAAGACGCTTGTGGGACAACAGAAGCGTCTGGGCGACACGCCGCCCACCCCGTAAGACGGCGAACCGGTTGGGAGTAGGAAGTTATGGCTGACAAGATGTATTACTCGGAAGAGGAAGCGGCGGAGAAGCTGGGCATTTCCGTCGACGAGCTGGCCGGCTACGTCCGCGACGACAAGCTTCGCGTCTTCCAGGACGGCGCCCGCAAGATGTTCAAGGCCGACGAAGTCGACGCCCTCCTGGGCGGCGTGACGCAGCCGATGGACTCGGGCGAGATCGACCTGGCGCCCGCGGGCGAGGAGCTTCCGCCGGCCGAACCGCCGGACACCGCGGACGTCGTGACGATCGGCGACGTCGGCGAGAACATCGCCACCGGCGCCGAGGACACCGTCATCACCGCCGAGGGCATCAGCATCTTCGACGAGGAAGATCTGGAGATCGAAGCCGCCGATCCGATGGCCAAGACGCAGATCGCTCCCAGCCTGGAGGACCAGATCGCCATCGAGGGCGTCGGCAGCGGGTCGGGCCTGCTGGACCTGACGCGCGAGAGCGACGACACGTCGCTGGGCGCCGAGGTGCTGGACCACATCGACATGGAAGAAGCCGTCGGCAGCGGGCTCGAGCCCGACCGCCCGAGCGTGGCGTCGATTCCGGACATCGCGATGATCGAGCCCCCGCAGTACGTCGAGGCCATCGACGCCGCGGGCGGCGCGTTCGGCGGGTTGATCATCGGGGCGTCCATCGTGATGTTCGTCATGGGCGCCGTGATGCTGGCGACCATGCTCCAGAAGGTGCCCGAGTTCCTCACGGCGCTCAAGGAGAACGTCATGGGCGTGGTGGTCGGCGGCGTGGTGGTCATCCTCATCGCCACGATCGCGGGCTACATCGTGGGCAAGTCGTCCGCCCAACGCGCGGCACTCATGAAACAGAATGCTTAGGACCTGCTCGCCGACGCTGGGAACACGTGCGAGTGCGGGTCTTTCGGGAAAGGACAGTTCGATGAGAAGGTTTGCGGTGGGTGTAGTGGCGGTCGGATTGCTGGCGATGCTCTTGCCGGCCGGCGGGTGCGTGTGGAAGCCCGAGCACGATCGGGCCCTGGCGGCCAATCGGCGGTGCAATACGGAACTGCTCAAGTCGACCGAGGCGCTGAAAGCCGCCCGCGCCGAGAACCAGAAGTTGCTGGCCGACCTGAACGCATTGGGCCTGAGCGGACGGGGGCGCGACGAGCAGATCGCTATCCTCACGCAGGCCCGCGACGACCTGCAGAACCGTCTGAATCGTCTGCAGGCGCTGTATGACAAGCTCAAGGCCGGGCCCAAGCTGCCCGAGCGCATCGGCGTCCTGCCTCCCGTGCTGGACAAAGCCCTGCGCGACTTCGCGGCCGCCAACCCGGACCTGGTCGAGTACCTGCCCCGGTACGGCATGGTGAAGCTCAAATCCGACCTGACCTTCGCGCTGGGCAGCGACGAGGTCCGCCCCGACGCCCAGGCGGCGCTCGGCAAGTTCGTGGAGATCATCAACTCCCCCACGGCTGCCAAGTTCCACGTGTACGTCGCGGGGCATACCGATGACGTCCCGATCAAGCGCCCCTCCACGCGGGAGCGCCACCCGGACAACTGGTACCTGTCGGTCCACCGCGCGGTGGCCGTCCAGCAGGTGCTGGCGGCCGCGGGGCTCGACGACGAGCGGATCGGCGCGATGGGATTCGGCGAGTATCACCCGATCGCCCCGAATAAGCCCAACAAGAAGGGCAACGCCGCGAACCGGCGCGTCGAGATCTGGATCGTCCCGCCGGACCGCCTGCTGACCAAGGGCGCCGGCGCTGCCGGACCAATCAAGTAGCCGCCCTGAATTCCTGAACGGATCTTCCGGCCCCGGCGTCACCCAGGCGCCGGGGCCGGTGTATTCTCCCCGACCATGAACGCGCTGCGCCGCATCCTGATGTACGTCACGCTGGTCATGCTGGCCTGGCTGATCGGTTTCTCGATCTACGGTGCTTTCGTCCGCCAGGCCGAGGCGACCGAGTTCTTCAACTCCCTGCCGCTGGCGGTCTACTGGGTCGCGACGCTGGTGCTCATGATCGGCGCGATGGCTGCGTTCCGGTCCATGCTCCGGCGCGTCGGCATGGGGATGATGCACCTCGGCTGTATCGCCATCCTCGCCGGGGGGATGTGGTCCAGCCAGCGTGGGCACGAGCTGCGGAAGGACTACCTGGGCGAGACACGCTTCCGCAAGGCGTACATGGCCGTCGAGCAGGGGCAGACCACCGGCGCCGTGATCGACGGCATGGGTAAGCCCGTGGGCACCTTGCCCTTCCAACTCAAGCTCCACAAGTTCCGGGTCGAGTACCACACGCCCGCCCCGAAACGCTGGCCCCTCAAGTTCGTCCGCCAGGTGCCCGGCCCGGGGGAGACGGAAACCCAGACCGAGACCGAGTTGGACTGGCAACTCGGCCGCCCGATCGACCTGCCCGACAGCGACGTCGAGCTGACCGTCCTGCGGTATTTCGACAACGACCAGTACCAGCCCGACCCGGGCGGCATGCTGCGCGTGACGGCCCCCGACGGCGAGGTGGTGGAGGTCTCCGCCCGCCGCGGAACGACGGGAACACTCGAGAAGAGCGGGTGGACGTTCGAGGTGGGCGAACTGCTCCAGATCCCGCCCCGCGAGGGCATGCCCTCGATGTTCGCCGTCCGCATCATCGTCCACCGGGCGGGGCAGGAAGATGAGCGCCGACTGGCCGTGTCGAACGAAACCGTCGCGCGAGGGATGTCCACCGACGGGCTGATCCTGCAACTCCGCGCTCCCAACCACAATCCAAACGCGAAGCTGCCCGTGCTGGTCGTCCGTCTGCGCCGGGGCGAGACGGTCGAGGAGGGCCTCTTCACGACCACCGAGCGGATCTGGACGGACGGCTACGACTGGCTGCCGCTGACGGGAATCTACCGCACCGAGGCCGCCTGGCGCCGGGCGGGCGAGCCCTCGCTACTGCTGGAGAGCCCCCGCGCCGGGATGAAGGGCGTCAAGGACTTCCTCGCCCATCTCGTCGTTGTCGAGGAGGGCAAGGAGCTTCCCGAAACGGACAAGACGATCGAGGTCAATGATCCGCTGCACTACGGGGGGTACCATTTCTACCAGAACAGCTACGACAGCCGCGCGTGGGGATACACCGTGCTGGGCGTCGTCGCCGACAGCGGCCTGACCGTGGTCTACGTCGGGTTCATCCTCCTGATGGCCGGCACGGCGGTGCACTTCTGGCTGGGGCCCGTCGCCCGCGCGATGCGCAAAGGGGGGCGAGATGGAGATTAAGTACACGACCCTCGGCGCGCTGATCTACGGGGCGATGCTGGCGTATCTCGTCGCGGCGCTGCTGCGCATCCTCGGCAAACGCCGGACAGCCTGGGCGGTCTACGCGATCGGCTTCGCGGTTTCGGTCGCCTCGCTGGCCCATCAGGGATTCCGTGCCGGACACTGGCCGCTCAGCAACCTGTTCGAGGTCTGCCTGTTCATGGGCATGGCCGTCCTGCCGCTGTCGCTGCTCTGCCGGCGCATGGGCGTCGGCATCGAAGCGGGAGACATGCTGCTCGGCGTGATCGTGCTCTTCCCGGCCGGCTTCGTCTTCGACGCCGCCGCCAAACCCCTCATGCCCGCCCTCCAGAGCAACCTGTTCCTGCCTCACGTGGCCGCCTACATGCTATCCTACGTCATCCTCGCCAAGGCCGCCATCCAGGCCGGCGCCCAACTCATCCACGGCGACCGCCCGCTGGAGCCCGGGCACGTGTCGCTCGAACGGGCGACCTACCTCATGGTCGCGCTGGGCTTCCCGCTGCTGACGATCGGGCTGATCCTGGGCGCCTGGTGGGGCAAGCGGGCCTGGGGCGACTGGTGGAACTGGGACCCGAAAGAGATGTGGGGCCTCGCAAGCTGGCTGGGATACGCCTACTACCTGCACCACCGCCGCACGTTCGGCCGCCGCTGGCCGAAGGTCAACGCCGCCCTCGCCCTGATCGGCGTGACGCTGATCATCATCACGCTGCTGTGGGTGAACCTGTCGCGCATCTTCAAAGGCATGCACAGTTACGCCTGACGGCGAGGGACTGAGGGACCAAGGGACTAAGGGACCGAGGGGTTGAGACGCCGCGAGTTCTTCACCTCATCCGTGTACCCCGCGTAATCCGTGGACTACTTCCGTGCAATTCGTGTAATTCGTGGACTCTACTTTCGCCGGCGTTTTTCCCGGCGTTGGCGGAGGATGAGGCGGATGGGGACTTCGGCGAAGGGGAGGCGCTCGCGGAGGCGGTTGAGCAGGAACCGCTGGTAGCCGGTCGAGAAGCTGCGCACGTCGTTGACGAAGCAGACGATCGTCGGCGGGGCGGTGGCGATCTGCGAACAGTACAGGATCTTCGGCGGGCGCGTGCCCGTCTTGTGACTGGGGCCGCGCACCTGCAGAATCTCCTCGATGTGGACGTTCAGTTCGGCCGTCGTGACGCGCGTGTTCGCCTGGCGGAAGAGCTGTTCGGCCAGTCCGATCGTCTGGCGGACGTTCGTTCCCTCGGTAGCTGTCGTCAGGCTGATCGGGGCGAAGCTCAGACCCGGGAAGCTCTTGGTGAGGTACTCGGCGTAGTCCTCGCCGTCGGCGACGCCTTTGGCGAGGTCCCACTTGTTGACGACGAAGACGACGGGCTTGAGGTACTCGGCGATCTGCCCGGCGAGGTCCTTGTCGACCTGCGAGACGGGCACGGACGCGTCGATCATCATCGCCACCACGTCGGCGCGGCGGACCGACCGCAGGGCGCGGTGCTGGCTGTAGTATTCCAGATCGCCGGAGAGCTTGCGCCTCTTGCGAATGCCCGCGGTGTCGATGACGGTCAGCGTCCGCTTGCCGAACTCGACGGTCACGTCGACGCTGTCGCGCGTCGTGCCCGGCGTCTCGGAGACGATCACGCGCTGCTCGCCCGTCAGGGCGTTGATGAACGTGCTCTTGCCCGCGTTGCGCTTGCCGACGATCGCGAGCTTCATGACGGGCTCGGGTGGACCGTCCGCGGGGATGTCGCCCAGCGCCTCGGTGAGGGCTTCCAGCATGTCCGACACGCCCCGCCCGTGGGCGGCCGAAATCGCCAGCGGCTCGCCGAAGCCCAACCGCGGCATCTCGCCGATCTCCGACTGGACGGAGGCCTGGTCGATCTTGTTGGCGAGCAGGATCACGGGGCGATCCTGACGGCGGAGCATGTCCGCGACGCTGCGGTCCAGCGGGACGATGCCCTCGCGGGCGTCGACGACGAACAGGATGACAGCCGCCGTGGCCACCGCGTAGGCGATCTGGTCCTCGATCTCGTCGGTGAGGTCCTGGGAGTCCTCGATGCCCATGCCGCCCGTGTCGATCAGCTCGACGTACCGGGCGTCGTCGCCCTCGCCGATGGCGACGGGCGCGGAGACGCGGTCGCGCGTCACGCCGGGCGTGGCGTCGACGATCGCGATCCGCCGGCCGGCAATGCAGTTGAACAGGCTGCTCTTGCCCACGTTGGGCCGGCCCACAATGGCGACTACGGGGAGACTCATGAGCAACAGTTCTAGCGTTCGGGCAGGAATAAAGCAACGTCACCTGACGTGTGGCGGGTGGCACGGCTGGCTTGCCCAGCCGTGTTCGTTCCGATCGCAGGGGACGAACACTGCCGGACATGACGGCAGTACCACCGACCGCAAGACGGGGACAGGCACCTGGACAACGTTGCCCGCCCCTATTTTGCTCGAACGCCGCGCGACGCAGCGGTAGAATGCCCGCGACATGGAGTACTTCATCGGGTTTCTCATCGGGCTGGTTGCGGGCGCGGCGATCGTGCTGATCGTCGTGCACCTGCGCAGCCGCAGCGAGCGGGGCGCCGGCGAGCAGACCCTCCAGCAGATGCGCGAGACGTTCAGCGCCCTGGCGGCCGAGGCACTGGACGCCAACGCCAAGCGCCTCTCCGAAACGGCAGGCACCGCCCTGGAAGGCAAGAAGGCCCTGATCGACCAGTCCGTCAAGGCGGTCAACGAGCGTCTGAAGGAAGTGCGCCAGTTCCTCCAGCAGGTCGAAGGCGAGCGAAAGAAGGAGTTCTCAGCCCTGGGCACGTCGGTGACCGCGCTGTCGGCCACCGCGGGCAAGCTGCACGAGATGCTCGCCAGCACGCAGCGACGCGGCGCCTGGGGCGAGCGGATGGCGGAGGATGTCCTGCGCCTGGCGGGCATGGAGGAGGGGATCAATTACACGAAGCAGTCGGGCGAGTCCGCCGAGTCGGGGCGCCCGGACTTCACCTTCCTGCTGCCCAACGACCTCAAGGCGAACATGGACGTGAAGTTCCCGCTGGACAGCTACAAGGCCTACCTCGACGCGACGACCGACGCCGAGCGCGAGGCTCAACTGCGCCAGCTCGTCGTCGCCGTCCGCGGGCACGTGCGGGCCATCGCGGGGCGGAAGTACATCGATCCCGACGTGCCCACCGTGCCCTACGTGATCGTCTTCATCCCCAGCGAGCAGATCTACGGGCTCGCGCTGGGGTCTGAGGCAGACCTGATCGACGATGCCCTCAAACAGCGTGTCGTGCTCGCCAGCCCGCTGACGCTCTATGCGATGCTGGCCGTCATCCGCCAGGCCGCCGAAAACGCCAACGTCATGCGGACCGCCGACGAGGTCATCTCCCTGCTGACCGAGTTCAACAAGCAGTGGACCAGCTTCAACGCGGAACTCGACAAGCTCGGCAGCCGTCTCGACCTGGCCGCCAAGCAGTACGAGACCGTCACCACCACGCGCAAGAACATGCTGCAGCGCCCCCTCGACAAGATCGAGACCCTCCGCCAGTCCCGCGAACTCCCTGAAGAAACAGAGTAGTCCACGAATTACACGAATTACACGGAGTGAAAGGAGTGTATTTCAGCGCGCTCACGCCCTTCGTGCAATTCGTGTAATTCGTGGACCGCTGTTACTTGAATCGCAGGACGGGTTTGAGGGTGGGTTTGAGGTCGATCTCGTTGAGGACCAGGGCCGACTGGTCGCGCCTGGCGGCGTAGTTGAGCAGCAGGCACTTCGCGGAGACGGGCACTTCCCCCTGCCACAGGCGTCCCCAGTAGGCGATCTTCACGGATTTCGCCGGATCGATCATCCCGTCCATCACGTACAGGCGCAGCTTGCGAACGCTCACCGCGCGGACGACCACCGTGTTCTCTCCCCGCTTCAGTTCGGCCCACATCTTGAACAGGCGCTTGTTGAAATACTCCCGGAACGCCTTCATCACGTTCTCGTCGGTGGGTTTCTCGCCCGGCGGCAGGCGGATGGGGATCTGCCGCTCGAAGCGGAACTCTTCCGGCTTGCGGGCGAGTTCGATCGCGTCGAGATAGTAGCCCCGGCTGTGATGGGCGAGGTGAAACCGCCACTCGATCTTCTCGGGCACCGCGTTGCGGGTGTGGGACGCGAGGTACTTCGCGAAGGCCGCCGGCTTCGGCCAGGCGCCGCCGTGCCCGACGCCCTTCAGCTCCGTGCCCCGGTAGTGCGGGTTCTTCAGTTCGGTCAGCCGCGTGGTGGCCATCCTGCACAGGTCGCGGTTGCCGAGGTCGTCGGGGTTGGCCTTGTCCAGCTCGCCCCAGATCGCCCAGACGGGGATGTTGGAGAGGTTCTCCAGGTAGACGAACATCGTTGCCAGGCCGCCCTCGAAGAACGGCACGCCCGCCATCGGCACGGCCCCCGCGAGGTGGCGCGGGAACATCACCGCCAGGTGCCACGATGTGAACCCGCCGAGACTGTATCCGCTCACGTACACGCGATCATCGTCGACGTTCAGATTGCGGCAGGTCCACAGGAGGGGCTTGAGGAAGGTCTGCTCCTGGTAGGGGCGTCCGCTGTATTTCCGGATGCCCGGCAGCGTCGGGGCGACGATGATGTACTTCTCGACGTCCCGCCCGAGCAGGCCGACAAAGGCCTTGAGCATGCCCTGCCCGTTGCCCTTCGTCCCGTGGGCCACCACCAGCACCGGCCACGCCTTGCCCGGGTCGTATCCCTTGGGCACGCGGACAAGGAAGTCCATCGGATAAGTCTTCTTGTCCCGGTCGTCGAAGACGCTGGTCTTGCGCTTCAGCAGACCGGGCTTGAAGGCCTGGTACGCCGTATCGGATGCGATCAATGCCCGGACCTTCTGCGGATCGCTGTCGCACGCGTCCAGAAGCGCATCGATCTGCTTCGTCGCTGCGGGCGGGTCGTCCTGCGCGAAGAGTTCACGGAGGAGTCCGTCGGTCGTCTCGTCCGCGCGAAGGGAAGGTGCAAGCAGGAGGACCGATGCAAGAATGGTCAGCGAGCGTGACACTTGTTGCATTGTAGCACCGTGTCGAGGTGTGGACGAGGAACAACGCCGAGAAGCAAGCTTCGTCCGGCGTGTCCGGGGTTACGAGGAGCGATTCCTGAAGGGCCAGTTGTCATAAGGAGTTACGAACGCAACCGTTATGG
>CAZEJA010000078.1:0-10105 GCA_964512215.1 uncultured Planctomycetaceae bacterium | reverse complement strand
CGCCCATGATCGGCGCCCAGCCGACCTCGCCGCTGCCCCAGCCCCGGTAGTACTCCGTGCCCGTCGTCGTCCCGTCATGCCTCAGGCCCAACGTATGGCCGACCTCATGACTGGCGACCTCCGCGACGTTCTTGGTGCCCGTTCCCACGCCGGCCGTGTTGACCGTGCAGATCTGGTCGCTGGACCACGTGAACGAGTTAACGTACGCCCACCCCCCCGCGGAAGCGTCGGGCGTGATCACGCAGCGGATGCCCCACTGCGTGTCGCTCGAGCCCGTCTTCTTGAGGCGTTCGACGTCGGGCTCTTCCGTGGTGATGTCGATGCCGAACGGGGCGTAGTCCTCCGACACCCGCTGCCAGACCTGCCGGATCCGCGAGCGTTCCGTGTCGTTGAACGTGTCGCGGTCGCTGTCGACGCTGTAGGCCCGGTAGCTGTCGTGCCCGGTGAAGTCGAGGTACGCGATCTGGTCGGCGCCGGGGTTGGAGTGCAGCGAGAAGGCCATCGCCGGATCCCACGGATCCGGTGGCGTGCCCGGCGGATCGGTGGGGAGGGGCTCTTCCGCCTCCAGCATCTCCGCGGGGGGCGCGTCGTCGATAGCCGGCAGGACGAACCGCCCGAGCGAGTCGCGGACGAGGGCGGCGGCGTTGGCGGAAATCCAGCCTTCGTCAGGCTGGGCGTCGGGATGGCTGGCGGGGGAGAACTCCCACGTTCCCACGCTTTGGATCGTCGCGGCGGCTTCGGCGTCGAGCACGGCGCTGAAGAAGAGGTCCTCGGGCGAGAAGGTCGCCCCGCTCAGCAGCACGCGCGGTTCGAGCAGTTCGAAGAGCGGATGGCCCGGGCGCGCAGGGCTGGACCCCAAGCCCTGTCCAGGTTCGCCGAGACTACCACAATCGGAATACCGCCAAGCCTCCAGATTCGTACGCTGCACTGAGATATCTCCGAAATGGTGAGAAGCCAGCCAGCGGCCGACCCCTCCGAACGTACTACGATACCATGAGAAAGCCGCCCTCAAGACACTTTTCCCGCGTCTTTTTTCCGCCTCTTGCAGGGCCAAATTGAGCCTATGTGCAGCGTCCATCGGGAAAGTGCGAGATTGTCCCGCAAAATTCGGGTAGGATCGGCGGAGATGCCTGTTTTCACGGTCGAGGAGGCAGCGATCCGACACGGTTCCGGACAATCCGACGCGGGCGGGGCGGGTACATGAAACGCCTGACCGCATGGTTCCAGTGGCTGCTGGGGTATCGCGGCATTCCGCTGATGTCCCGCCCGAGCTTTCGCAACGAGATGATCGGGACGATCTTCCTGGGCTTCGGATACGGGCTGCTCCGTCCGTCCTTCACGCAACTGTTCGCGGCCAAGTCGCTGCAGGCGGCCGACTGGATGCTGGCCGCCCTGTCGGCGCAGTTTGCGATGGGGAACCTCCTCGGCGCGTTCCTCAGCCCGTACCTCCAGCGCGTGCGGCGCGTTCCGTGTCTGATGGTGGCGTGGATCGGCGCCGCAGTGTTCATGGCTGCCCTGGCGCTGCTGCCGGTCGGCGCATCGGCGGCGCTGCCCTACGTGATCCTGCTCACCATGCCGGCCTTGCTGATGTTCGTCGCGCGGAACACGCTGCCGAGCATCTGGCACAGCAATTACCCCGGCAGCATCCGCGGGCAGGTGTTCAGCCGCCGGTTCATCGTCCACATCGCCGCGATGGCGGTCTCGGTGAGGCTGACGGGATACGCCCTGGACCGCTGGCCGGAAGCGCATCGCCTGATGTACCCGATCTGCGCCTGCTGCCTGCTGACGTGCGCAATGATCTACCGCCGCGTGCGGGTGCGCCACGAGCAGCAGATGCTCCGCCGCGAGACGCGCGTGCGCGTGAATCTGCTGGAGGGCTTCCGCCTGCTGTGGCGCGACCGCGAGTACGCCCGGTTCATGGGATGGCAGATGCTGTCGGGGTCCATGGTGCTGATGACGGCGCCGGCAATCATCCGCATGCTCACCGAACACGTGGGCGTTGACTATGGTGAAGGCACGACGGCGCTGACCGTCGTGCCCCAGACGCTGGCCGTCGCGGGGGCGCTGCTGAGCGGGAAGCTCTTCGACCGCCTGGGCGCGACGAGCTTCCGCGCCATCGGGGCGGTGCTGTGGGCGTCCAGCCGGGCGGCGTTGTACCCCGCGATCTACTTCGGCTCGTGGGTGGGCGTGCTGCCGGCCTTTGCGCTGCAGGGACTGGCCCAGTCCACCGGCGTCGTCGCGTTCAACCTCAGTCACACCCACTTCGCCGCCCCCCAGAAGTCTCACGTCTACATGGGCGTCAATCTCACCCTCCAGGGCATCCGCGGCGTGCTCATGCCCTTCGTCGGCATCAGCCTCTATCGCCTGCCCGGCGTGGGTATGAACCTCCTGCTCTACGCCGCCGGGCTCCAGTTCATCGCCGCCCTCGGCTTCGCCCTCACACGAAACCGAAAGAACGGCGGCGACGAACCGGCCGGGGAGTGATACACGACCCCGCCTTTGCTGCATCGTCCCTTCGGGCCGCCTTCATCTCGAAATCCTTGGAATCCCGTAATCCCGCTCTGCTGTCAATCAACACGGCTGGGCAAGCCAGCCGTGCCACCCGCCCGGTCCCACGTCCCTCTATTTCCGTTCCGGTTCGTCGCCGACGTATCCGACGACGCGCTGCTTGAGGGGGTTGGCGTTGAGGTGCATCGTCTTTCCGCCGGGCAAGGCGGCGGTGTCGATGACGCGGACGGTCCGGGACCAGGCGGCGTCGCCGGGCAGGAGGTCGCCCAGTTGGTTGGGGGCCTCGGTCAGGAAGGGATCGTTCAGGACGTTCTCGGATCGGTGGGGGAAGAGGGCGAAGTAGAGCATCTCCATCTCCACCAGGTCGCTGAAGAAGTGCGTGCCCAGCGAGACGTCGGGGATGAGGTCCTCGCGCATGGCGACGATCTCGCAGATGGCCGAGACGGTGTTGATGTCCGAGAACCGCGTGGGCACGCCCAGTTCCGGGGACGACGTGCACCACCGCCCGGGCCCGGCCAGCAGGATCGTCCGATCCCGCAGCGCGTCGAGGTGCGTCAGGCGCCCGATGATCCTCGCCACGGTGTGGCGGTCGGCGATGGTGAGCTGGCCGTACGAGGATGGCGTCACGTAGATGAACGTGTCAACGGGGAAGGTCCGCCCTTGCCCGATGACCGCGCCGTGCGCGTCGAGCACGATGTCTTCCGATGCGAGGTCCGCGGGCGGGTCGACGATGCTGCCGCCCTCCTTGACCTGGAGGGGGCGACACTGCACGACGTTGATCTTGTACTCGCCGCTGTTGCCCGACAGGTTCGTCGTGAACTCCACGTCGACGGGGTACTCATAGGCTTTGTGGAGCGTGGCCAGCAGGTCCCGCATGTCCTGCACGTAATCCGACTCGGAGAAGAGCCGGTCGAACGTCAGCACCCAGGGGAAGGCGTCCTGGATTCCGGCGGCAGCGGCGCGGCGGGCGGTCTCCTCGTCCCTGGACGCCAGCCACTCGATCGGCAGGGAGGGGCTGGACTTGACGACCGTGGAGAAGGGAGTGGACACGACCTGGTTGGCCTGCAGATTGATCAGGTCGACCCGGCGCTGCGAATACTGGCGGACCTCGTCGAAGTTCCGCTCCGGGCGTTTGGCCGGGTCGTTCAACGCCACCACGCGCGTGTAGTCGTCATCGGCGCGGTCGACGGCGTGCGTTCCCAGGCCGAACACCAGCCGCAGTGCGCCGGCCTTCGGGTCGATCCCCTCGTCCCAGACGTAGGGATTGAGCGAGAATCCCACGCCGGCGACCTGGGGGAAGAAGCTGCTCTCCGTGTGGGCCGCCCCCGAGACGCGCTGCACCAGCAGCGCCATCTGCTCGTCGTGTTCCAGCAGGTTCCGCCTGGCGCGGTAGCTCAACGCCTTCTCGCTCATGGTGCTGGCGTAGATGGTCCGCACGGCCGAGAGGAAGTCGTCCAGCCGCCGGTAGCGCGGGCCCTGGTTTGCGCAGAAGACGCTCTCGTACTTCCCCGCGAAGGCGTTGCCGAAGTTGTCCTCCAGCAGGCTGCTGGATCGCACGATGATCGGGGACTGTCCGAAGTAGTCCAGCATGTCCTCGAACTGCTTCTGGATATGCTCGGGGAAGGTACCCGTGAGGATGCGATGGCGGGCGCGTCCGGACCCTTCCAGGAAGCGCTTGCGGTCTTTCTGCTTCTCGCGGACCCACCAGATGCCGTTGCGGACCAGGAAGGTGTAGAACACGTCCGAGGCGACGTAGAAGGAATCGTGCGGCTCGATCCGCCCGGCCAGGTCCTGATGGTCACGCCGGAGAATCGCCCTGGCCAGCAGCATGCCCACCGACTTGCCCCCGACCAGTCCCGTGCCGATCATTCGCCTCTCAATGTCGAGAACGTCCTCGAGGGTGAAGTACTCCTCAATGAGTTCCAGCATGCGCTCGTCCCGCGTGATGGCCATGCGAATCAAGTGATGGAAGCACTCCGCCTTCTCGGCCGGGTCCGCGAGCCCGCGCTTCTCGTCGTGGAGCACCTCCTGGGCCTGCATGCGCCGGCGGTTCCAGATGCCCAGCTCCTGGCTGGACGATTCCAGGCGCCCCCATGGGACGGACGTCTTGATCTCCGAGATCGTCGCGCTCTCGGTGATCGGGTGCATCTGCTCGCCTTCCCAGACGTGCAGCATGTGCATGGTGGGGGAGTAGCGCGACTGTACTTTCCACGGATGGACGTACAGCTTCTCGCGGTGGCGGTACACGTCCAGAAGCACCTGGGTCGTCTCCGAAATGGCCGACGTGGCGTGCATGGAGTGGCGGTTCCGAAGCAGACCGAAATACGCGATGGCCTCCATGTCCAACAGGTACGGGCAGGTGAGCATGAAGAAGTTGCCCAACATCTGGTCGCTGTACCAGTCGACGGCCAGGTCGCTGAGACAGTCGAAGATGTAGAATCCCCCGTGCCCCGCCGAGCCGATGATCTCGTGCATGTCCGCCAGGAACGTCTCGAACCCTTCCTCCGGATTCAGGCGGTGAATCTGCACGCCGCTGTCGTCGTCGATCAGGGGGGGGTGCTTGGCGAATCGGAAGTAGTTCGGCGTGAAGCCGAGTTTCCGGGCGCTGTCGCACAGAGGCCCCAGGAACGGGCGGTAGTCGTCCACCGACTCGACCTGCCAGACGATGTTGTCGCCCGGGATCAACCCCCTCAGCGTGCGGTCCAGTCCGGGCACGCCCGTACTGAGATGTTCGTCCACCTGCGCCATGGTCGTCGTCCTTTCCTGGAGGCGCCGCTTCGCTTCCCGCGCGGCGGGGCGGCGCTCGCAACTCCCGGGAATCATAGCACACCCAATCGGCCGGACACAGGGATTCCCTCACGCCGAATCGTTCGCGGGGCGGGCAATTCGGGCTATTAGTTCTCACTTTCGAAACTATAAGAGATTCTCATGGGCACATTGGCACGTATTAGGAGTACACTTTCCGATTCGAAAGCGAACCGCACGGGAGCGGTCATGGAAAGGGAATGAAAATGAACGCATCAAACGGACCCAGCACGTACGACGAGGTCTACTCGGACTCCTACATTGAGCAGACGATGGCCAAGGTGAAGGCCCGCAACCCGGGCGAGACGGAATTCCACCAGGCCGTGCACGAAGTCGTCGAAGCCGTCGACGTCGTCTACAAGAAGCACCCGGATTTCGCGAAGGCCAGGGTCTTCGAGCGAATGATCGAGCCGGAGCGTCAGATCATGTTCCGCGTGCCCTGGGTGGACGACAAGGGCGAGGTGCAGATCAATCGCGGCTTCCGCGTGGAATTCAGCAGCGCGATCGGCCCGTACAAGGGCGGGCTGCGGTTCCACCCGTCGGTCTACCTGGGGATCATCAAGTTCCTGGGCTTCGAGCAGATCTTCAAGAACGCCCTGACGACCACGCCGATCGGCGGCGGCAAGGGCGGCAGCGACTTCGACCCGAAGGGCAAGAGCGACCTGGAAGTCATGCGTTTCTGCCAGAGCTTCATGAGCGAGCTGTTCCGTCACGTCGGCCCGGACACCGACGTGCCCGCCGGTGACATCGGCGTCGGCGGCCGCGAGATCGGCTACATGTTCGGCCAGTACAAGAAGCTCACCAACACCTTCACGGGCGTGCTGACCGGCAAGGGCATCGGCTGGGGCGGCTCGCTGGTGCGAACCGAGGCGACCGGCTACGGCCTGGTCTACCTCGTCACCCGCATGCTCGAAGACCGCAAGACCGACTGGAACGGCAAGAAGGTCGTCATCTCCGGCAGCGGGAACGTGGCCATCTACGCGACCGAGAAGGCCCAGCAGCTCGGCGCGACGGTCATCGCGCTGTCCGACAGCAGCGGCTACATCGTCGACGAAGGGGGCATCAAGCTCGACTCCGTCAAGCGGATCAAGGAGATCGAGCGCGGGCGCATCAAGGAATACGTCGACGAGCACAGCGGCGCGTCCTACACCGAAGGCTGGCAGGGCATCTGGACGGTTCCGTGCGACGTCGCGCTTCCCTCCGCGACGCAGAACGAGATCGACCAGGCGTCGGCCGAGGCGCTCGTCAAGAACGGCTGCATCGCTGTCGGCGAGGGCGCGAACATGCCCTCGACCCCCGAGGCGGTTGCGGTCTTCCACGACGGCGGCGTGTCGTTCGCTCCCGCCAAGGCCGCCAACGCCGGCGGCGTGGCCACCAGCGCCCTGGAGATGTGCCAGAACTCCATGCGTCTGGACTGGACGTTCGACGAGGTCGACGCGCGCCTCAAGCAGATCATGAACGCCGTCTACGACCAGTGCCGCGACGCCGCCGAGGCGTATGGCTGTGCGGGCAACCTGGTCGCCGGGGCGAACATCGCGGGCTTCCTCAAGGTCGCCAACGCGATGATGGCCCAGGGCGTCGTCTGACCCGAGCGGCACTCGACACCGTATCGCGGCCGGCAGAGAGGCTCTGGTCCTCTCTGTCGGCTGCGCTTGGTTTGACCTCCTCATGCGTCCTTGGTAGGATGCGCGACGGGATTCCCGGAACCGGACGGAGCATCATGTTCGAGATCACTCACAAGGAAGAGCTGGCCCCCAGCGTGGTCCGCCTGGTGGTGGCCGCCCCGCGGGTCGCGGCGGCCCGGCAGCCGGGGCAGTTCGTCATCGTCCGCGCCAATGAGGACGCCGAGCGGATTCCGCTGACCATCGCGGACGCCGACGCCGAGGCGGGCACGATCACGCTGATCGTCCAGGCGATCGGGCTGGGTACGAAAGAGATCGTCGACACGCCCGTCGGCGGCGCCCTGCGCGACGTCGCCGGACCGCTCGGGCGGGCCACCGAGATCGAGGACTGGGGCAAGGTCGTCTGCGTGGGCGGCGGCGTGGGGACGGCCGTCCTGTTCCCGCTCGCCAAAGGCCTCGCCGAGGCGGGCAACGACGTCGTCACGATCATCGGCGGGCGCAGCGAACCGTTCCTGATCCTCCGCGACGAGCTGGCGGAATTCTGCAGCGACGTGCTCGTGACCACCGAGGACGGGTCCGCGGGCGTGAAGGGATTCGTCACGGCCGTGCTGGGCGAGATCCTCGACGACGAGGCCCGGCGCCCCAAGGCCGTCTTCGCCGTGGGCCCGCTGCCGATGATGGCCGCCGTCGCCGAGCAGACGCGCCCGCTGGGCATCGAAACCATCGTCAGCCTCAACCCGATCATGGTCGACGGCACGGGCATGTGCGGCGGCTGCCGCGTCACCGTCGGCGGGGAGATCAAGTTCGCCTGCGTCGACGGGCCCGAGTTCGACGGGCACGCCGTCGACTTCAAGGAACTGGCCGGCCGACAGAACGCATACGAGCAGCACGACTGCCGCCTCGACGAGGCCGCCGAGGACACGCCATGACCGACGCGACACTTTCCCCCAAAGACCGCATGGCCATTGAGCGGACGACCATGCCCGAGCAGCCCGCCGACGAGCGGATAGCGAACTTCGCCGAGGTCAACCAGGGCCTCGCCAAGGCGGCCGCCGTCCGCGAGGCGCAGCGCTGCCTGGGGTGCAAGGCGCGCCCCTGCGTAGCCGGCTGCCCGGTGGCGGTGCGGATTCCCGAGTTCGTCACCGCATTGGCCGAAGGCGACCTCGCGACGGCCGCCGAAGTCCTGCAGGCCGACAACGCGCTGCCCGCGACCACCGGGCGCGTCTGCCCGCAGGAGACGCAGTGCGAGGCGCTCTGCGTGCGAGGCAAGAAGGGCGACCCCGTCGCGGTCGGCTGGCTGGAGCGGTTCGTCGCCGACTGGGCGGCCGAGAACGCCGCGACGCCCACCACCGCGGAGAAGACCTCCTTCAAGGTCGCCGTCGTGGGCTCCGGTCCGGGCGGACTGACCGCCGCGGGCGAACTGGCCCGTGCGGGCCACAACGTGACCCTCTTCGAAGCCCTCCACGCCGCCGGCGGCGTGCTGCGGTACGGCATTCCCGAGTTCCGCCTGCCCAAAGCGATCGTCGACGGCGAGGTCGCACGCCTCGAAGCGATGGGCGTGCAGATCGAGTGCAACGTCATCGTCGGCAAGACCCTCACCGTCGGGCAGATCACCGACGAGTTCGACGCCTGCTTCATCGCCAACGGCGCGGGACTGCCCATGTTTCTCAACGTGCCCGGCGAGAATCTCAAGGGCGTCTACTCCTCCAATGAATACCTCACCCGCGTGAACCTGATGGGCGCGTGGCGCGGCGAGCAGAGCCGCACCCCCATCGCCCGCGGGGCGTCCGCCGTCGTCATCGGAGGCGGCAACACCGCGATGGACTCCGTCCGGACCGCGCGGCGGCTCGGATCGACGCGGGCGGTGCTCGCCTACCGTCGTAGCCGCGAGGAAATGCCCGCCCGGGTCGAGGAGATTCACCACGCCGAGCAGGAGGGTGTGGAGTTGATGCTGCTGGTGGCGCCGCTGGAGATCATCGGCGACGAGAACGGCTGGGCGAAGGCCATCCGCCTGCAGCGGATGGAACTGGGCGAGCCCGACGACTCCGGCCGCCGGCGCCCGGTGCCCATCGAGGGCAGCGAGTTCGAGCTGCCGGCCGACATCGTCGTCGTTGCCGTCGGCACGCAGGCCAACCCGCTGCTGACCGCGACCTGCCCCGAGCTGACGCTCAACAAGTGGGGCAACATCGAGACCGACGAGAACCACCAGACGTCCATCCCGGGCGTGTTCGCCGGCGGCGACATCGTCCGCGGCGGCGCCACCGTCATCCTCGCCATGGGCGACGGCAAAGAAGCCGCCGCCGCCATCGACGAATACCTGAAGTCCCGGTAGGTCTCAGAACATATCACCACAGAGGCACAGAGGTCACAGAGAGCAAGAGGGGGCAAGAGACTTCTCTGCATCCGCAAGCCGGGGGTAGCACGGCTGCCTTGTCCAGCCGTGTTGTTGCGAGCACAGGGGACGAACACTGCCGGACAAGCCGACAGCCTGCCCCTTCGGGGCGCCACCCGTCGCCTTGGCAGATTCACCTTGCCGCTTCCCTTGGACGAGCCGATAATGCCCGCATGAAGGGGACAACAGCATTCCGGGCGGCTGCGCTGCCCCCATGCGAACAAGAAGCACAAGAAAAGGTTCCTGACCCCTTTTCCCCTTTTCCTCCCTGACCCCTTTTCCTCCCTCCTCATTATCGCAATCCCTTCGTCCCCGTCATGGGTTCATTGTCCCTCCGCCTTCGTCGTAGCCCTTCGAGACCCGCGGAGACCCATTCTCCTCCTGATGCTTGTGAACGGCTGGCTTGGGCCGGCTCGGATGTACCCGCCCCATTCGATCATCATGTAGTTCGCAGGTTCTCCTCCCCGCGTCGGACTGCTGATTGCCACATGGATGACTCGGCCATCCGACATTTCGACATACATGCTACAATTCGTGCCAGGGTGACTCGCCATCGAGGGGTATTTCGCGGCAATCAGCCACTCCCGCACCTCGTCAAGCATCGCCGGGTCTGTAATGCACAAACTCTCCGACGATGTGCCACTCCACGGAAGTGATACGCTCCTGATCTCGCCAGCCAGTTGCCGCTCTGCGAATCTCCTGTATGCGGTCGACCAGACATAGTAACCCGGATTTCCCGGATGAAAACCACAGTTCATATATAATGAGGCCTCGTTTG
>CAZEJA010000077.1:7034-10107 GCA_964512215.1 uncultured Planctomycetaceae bacterium | reverse complement strand
CCCCTACAACGGCAGCGAGGACTATGACAAGTGGGACAGCTATCCCAATGAGATTCAGGGGCTCGTGCACGTGACAGGGGATCTGAAGATGAAGTACTCCGCCCGCGTTCGCGGCGTGGTGATTTGTGAGAGCAAGGTCACCATCGACGGGGACAACGAGATCATCCACGACGCGACGATTCCCGCGAATCCGCCTGTGGGCTACAGCTCCGGCGCAGGCGGAGACCCCCAGATCACCTCCTGGAGCCGCTCCGTCGAGTAACCCGCCGCCGCTTGGGGGCGTCCATCGATCCGGTCAATCACCGCGTCGTCACCGCGCGCGCTTCCGCCAGGGCGGGGTCATTCTGTGGGGAGGGTGACTGCGTCCATCACTTCCCGCATGAGCGTCGGGAAGACCGGGGTTTCTTCCGGCAGCGACAGCCCGGTCGCGACGAGGCCGTCGATGATGCGGTCCACGATGCGCCGGCTGCCCGATGTTCCGAGGGCGCGACCGATCCCGGCGCCCGCGGCGGCTTCGGCCCAGCCTCGAATGAACCCGCGGGTCAAGGCGTTCGTCAGGTGCCTGGCCAGGTTCCGGAAATAGTCGTCCTGATCCCCGGTCATGTGACTGTCATCGCCGGTCTCGATCGTCTTGGCCAGGTTGTCCAGCACCTTGGCGGCCTTGATATAGGCCTTGGCCAGTTCCTTGAAGTACAGGCTCAGCGGGGCGACCAGCATGCCCGACGGGGCGCCGAGCATCGACATCGCGCCCTCGGCGACCGCGCCGAACAGATCCCCCGCGGCCTCGCTTCGCGACTGGTTGCCGGCGCCCTTGGCCGGAACGCCGGAACGCAGATCCACGTGCACGCCCAGCAGATCGCCGCTCCGCCGCAGCGCCCACAGGGAGCCCGGCGCGTCCGCACTCGCCAGCAGAACCCCGCCCCCCGCCAGCACGGACCGCTCGATCGCCGCCGCGTCCACTTGCCCGGGCGGCAGCGTGCCCGCCTTGTCGACGATGCGCAGGCCCTTGCGGGCCGCCAGCAGGTGATGGTTCACGCTGCGTCCCTTCAGGAGGTGGGCCTCGACCGCGGGCGTCGCCAGCCCCCAGAGAACCCGCTGCTTACGGGACTGATTCGCCCCGGGCCCGAATGCCTCGTGAAGCGTGTCCAACCGGCTGGCGAAGTAGAGTTGGTCCTTCTCCTTCCGGAGCTGGTAGGTCTCCACAAAGACGGCCGGGCCTTTCCAGCCCAGCTCCACCGACGCCGGAGCGGTCAGCGTCTTGAGGAACAGCAGCGTGTTCAGGATGCGCGTCGTCCGCGTGGAATAGCCGCGCGAGGCGGCATCCTTCAAGGCCTCGCCCTTCTCGGCCAGCCGGCGGAGATGGTGAGCGTGGATCACCTCGTCCACCATGCGACTCTCCACGACCCGCACCGGGACGAACGCCATCCCCAGGCCGATCCGGTGGATGGCGATCAGTTCGTGAGGGTCATAGCCCTTTCCCGTGTACTGGACGACGCGAGAGTAGGAGGCCGACCACGGCCGCGGACCGCCCGGATCGTTGAATCGGATCATCAGGATGAGGAAGTCGAAGGCAGCCGCGGCGGCCTTGGGGGCCGGCTTGGGCGAGCCGCCCAGTCCCCCGAACCCGCCGAACCCGCCCGCGGGCTTGGCGGGGGCGGGAGCCGCTTTCGGCGGTCTGCCGGCCGGGGTGAACGCCTTGCCCAACACCTGCAGGGGACCGCAGCTCAGGTAGGGCTTCCATTGATCGACCTTCTCGGGCTGGTTGGCTGCCTTGGGGTCCTTGTCGTCCGGGAAGTAGGACAGCACGAGGTCGTGGCCGAGCACCTTCGCGCAGGGGCCGGACCATTCGAGAAGGACCGTGCCCATCTTCTGCCCGGTCCGGCCTCCCACGAGATAGACGCTCATGGTGACGGGCTTGGGGGCGAACGCCTTGCCGCCGGCGCCCGGGCGGGGCTGCCTGGGGAAGACGGGGTCCAGGTCGCTCCACGTCTTCCCGTCGAGCTGCCCCTGGACCCAGACCCAGTCGACGTCCGTCCGGGTCGGTTCGGCGACCCGGGGGTCGGCGACGCCCTTCATCCGAGCGGCTTGGCCCTTCGCTGTGAGCAGGTCTTCGATGACCCGGGCCGACGTGTCGATCTCGTCCCGCATCTCCTGCAACTGCTTGTCACTCACGCCGTCGGAGAGCGGCTTGAGGTCGGCGGCGCCGAGTCCCAACATGCCCTGCAGTTTCTTCATCGCGGGCAGGGGCCGCCGAGGACCGGGGCCCTGGTGAGGTCTCGCCCCCGCGGGCCAGTCGCTCCGGACCAGCCTGGCCGGGACGTTCATCTGCTTGAGCAGGGCCGCCAGCAGCAGCGACTTGTCGGTAGCGTTGGCGAGGCGCGTTCGGAGCACCCCTTCAGCCCCCGCATACGACCCGCGGTAGGTCACCAACACGATCTCGTCCCGGACGAACCGCAGCGCCTCGGGCGGCGTCTTGAGATTCGCAGCCGCCTGCTCCACCGTAAGTCCCGGCCACTCCAGTTCGGTCCTGAGTTCCCCCAGGACGGCCACCACCGCATCCGGCGTGGGCCGCTCCGCCCGGGCGGGGGCGGTCAGGAGAGGGAGGAGTCCGACCTGGAGTACGATCGGAAGGAAGTGAGTTCTCTTCATCGTGCCTGCTCCTTTCGCGCTTGCCCACCATCGTAGGTCGGGCGATGCACAAACTCCAATCCGCCAGGCGTTCACAATCGTAACGACCTACGACGACGGGCCGGCTCCACGTTTGCGCAGCACGAGCAGGGCGATGATTCCGACGACGATCGCGGCGACGGCAATCCCGATCCAGAGGATCCAGGAGGATGAGCTTTCCTGAGAATCGGGGGATGGAGCGGATGCGGCGACCTCGGGCGGCTGGGTCTCGATGCGGCGCGTCTCGGCCGCCTCAACGGTGTCTTTCAGAATCTCGGGCAGGTCCTCGGGTCTCGTGGTGGCCAGCGCCTTGCCGCCGCCGGCCGCGGCGATCGCGCCGACCTCCGCGCTGCCGCCCTGGTCCGTCTGGAAGGCCACGACGAACAGGTTGGTGTCTTCCCTGGCG
>CAZEJA010000077.1:0-7024 GCA_964512215.1 uncultured Planctomycetaceae bacterium | reverse complement strand
CCGCGGAGGCGAAGCCGAACTCGAACTCCGGCATCCGGTTGAGGACCTCGGCGTAGGAGTGTTTGAGCACGAACTCGAAGCGACCCTTCTTGATCGGCAGGACCCGGTGGAACGAGCCGGGCTGCCCCATGCCCGTGGACGGCCACTGCACGCGTTTGATCTTGCCCGACTCCGGGTCGACGATGTGCACGGGCACGCCCCGCCCGGTGAAGTGGAACACCGCGAACCCGTCGGCCGGGGCGTCGAAGACGAACCAGTCCTCGTCCTCCCCGTCGAGGCGGATGCGAACGGACTGCCCGACGGACACCTCCCGGGCCTGCGCCCGCGTGTCGTTCGGCTCGTATGGATCGTCCTGCGGCGTCAGCGCGATGCGGACGGGGTGGAGTTGCCTGGCCGCCCGCCCGTCCCACAGTTGAATCTTGTGCTCTCCCGGCGGGGCGTTGACGCTGGCGACCCAGTCGCGGGTCTTCTGTCCCGGTCGGGGATCCACGGAGTCGAAGGGCATCTTGCGGGGCTTGTCGTCGCCGGGCGACAGGATCATCCCCTGGTAGCTGGTCTTGACCTTGCCCGCCGGGACGGTGACGGTCAGGATGCTGAGCGTCTCAGCCTTCACGACGAACCAGTCCCGGTCGGAAGGCGGGAAGGTGCGGATGTGCACCGTTCCGGATGTTGCGGCCGCGTGTTCGGCATCGTCGTTCGGCTCGTACAGGTCGGTCTCCGCCTCGAAGTCGAACCGGACGACCTGCTCGCGCAGCGTCGGCCAGCCCGTCACGCGAACGAGGTGGTCGCCCTTTCTCACGCGCGTCGCCCACCACCTTCCCTCTCCCTGGGTCTGGAACGAACCGACGTCGATCGGCTTGTCCGACGTCGCTTCCCGCAGGAGGAACTTCGGGCCAGGCAGCTTGCGCGGGACATGACGCAGCGTCAACACGCCGTCGTCGGGCATGGTCAGGCGGAACCAGTCCTCCTCCTTCTCGGGCAGGAGGCGCAGCGGGATGTTCCACGCGAGGGGCACGGCCCGGGCGAGTTCGGGTGCGTCATTGGGTTCGAAGAGGTCCGTCTCCGCGCCCCCGAGCAGCTCGACCGTCAACTCCGCCATCTCCGTCGACCACGGCCCGCCGCTGACCGAGAGCGTGTACGTCCCGGGCCAGACGCGCCCCGCCCACCATTCCTCGTCGTTCGCGTCCCGCGTGTAGCCCACGTCCTTTGTCCCCCCGGCGACCTTTCCGAACGGGTCCACCAGGATCAGCCGGGGGAACCAGTGCCGGTCTTTCTGGGGGACGTGGACCACGACGTAGCCCGCCTGCTTGACGTCGAAACGCAGATGGTCCACGTCGTCGCGGGGGCAGATTCGCAGCCGGACGGGCTTGCCCGGCGTGACCGCGCGGGCGGCTTCAAGCTTGTCGTCCGGCTCGCCGGGGTCGAGAGGCACGGTCGTGAGCGTGAACGAGACGGGCTTGGCGTCGGGACGATCGCATGTGAGGCGCAGCCAGTACGTTGCCGCCTCCACCGTGGCAGCCCACGACTGCCGGCCGCGGGAGGTCGTCGCCCGCCGGTCGGCGTTAACGCACGCGCCCTTGTCGTTGAACAACTCCACGCCGCCGACCCGCCCCCGGTCGACCTTGCTGTCGTAGAGCAGATATCCCTTCTGCTTGACCTGCACCTTCAGCCAGAGCACGTCGTCGCGCTTGGCGAACGTGTGCTGCACGGCCTTGCCCGGCGTGACGTCGAGGGCCTTGTCCGGCAGCTTGGCCGTCACCGGCCGGAGCGGCCGGAAATCGGCGGGGGGCGGGACGTAGTCCTCACCGACGCCCGCCTCGCCCCTGCGGTCTGGCCCGGGATCGTCGATCGGCTTCGGGAACGGTTTGAGCTTCGGCAGCTCGATCGGCTCGATCACCGGCAGGAGCATGACGAAGGCGAACGCCTGCCCGTGTCCGGGGGCCTTGCAGGTGACGCGGACGTAGTAGTCCCCGGGCGGAACGCTGCCTTCCCAGGACGGGCGGTCGTCCGCGGCGCCCTGCTTGCCGGGTACGGGCAGGCCCTTGGCGTCGAAGACGGCCATCGCCGCCTTCCCGCCCATCAGCCCGAGCCCGACGTGGAGTTGGCTCTTCTTGTCGGCGCGGACCTTCAGCCAGACTACGTCCCCCGCCGCGGCGAACTGGAACTTGATCGCCTTGCGCGGGTCGGCGTCGATGGGCTTGTCGGGAAGCGTGACCGGTTTGGGCTTGTCCTGGCCGGCCGCCGAGGCCGCCAGGACCGCGACCGTCAGGATCCTTGTCAGGCGTCTCATGATCCGCCTCCTTTCTCCCAGCGGTCCATGACCTCGTGGACACGCAACTCGATCTGCGTGTCCGCCTGCTGCTTGTCGGTGCCCGGCAGCGTCCGGTAGCGCCGGCGGACGGCGTCCATCGCGGCCTGTCCCTGGACGGCCGCGGCGGCTGCCAGCGTGCGCCGCGAGAACGGCTGGCTGTTGATGCCCCATTTCCGCCCCACGCCCGGGCCCGAGCCGAAGTGGACGTAGAACTTCTGCTCGCTGACCAGGACCCAGCAGGCGCCGTCGCGGCCCCACTCGTGGAACCGTGTGACGGTCAGGACGATCGACTGCGGAACGCGATTGCCCACGACGCTGACCTGGTAGCTCTTGCGGTCGGCGGGCTGGACCTGGACGGGGGGCGGCTTCGGCCGATCCGGTCGCGTTGCGGGCCTCGTCGTTGGCTTCTTCGGTGTGTCGGGACGTGTCGCGGGCCTGTCGGGCGGTCGCGACCGTCCGCCCGCGCCGTAACCGATTACCCGCACCCGCTGGCGGAAGTACGCAGCCGCCGCCTGCGGGTTGCCCCCGCACGTCTCCTCGCCGTCGGTCAGGATCACCAGGGCCTTGTTGAGGTACTTGCCCCGCGTCAGCAGGTAGTCGCCTCCCGCGTAGATCGCGTCGGCCAGTGCGGTCGCGCCGCCGGGGCCTTGCTTCTGCAGCACCTCGACCACCTGCGGCTTGTTCCGTGTCATCGTCACCCGCAGGTGGATGTTGTCCGGACTGCTGAAGATCCACAGTGACGCCTCATCGTGCGGGTCCATCCCCTCGATGAAGCTCCTGGCTGCGAGCTTGACAGCTTCCAGTCGCGTCTGGGCTTCCTTGGCCTTCCTCTCCATCGAGCCCGACACATCCACGACGAAGCAGTAGCTCGTTCCGTCCCAGGGCGACAGGTTCAGCACGTGCCACGCATCCTCGCCGCCCTGTCCTTTCCCCGGCGCGTGCATGGACTCCTCCCAGTTGCGCCACGTGCCGGGGCTCAGCATGCACGCCTCGGTTCCCGGATCGGCGTCCAGCGCCTTGCCCACCATGTCCTGGCCGGTCACGTGCAGGCGGATGCCGCCGGGGTCGGCGGCGAATTCGTCGAAGTGCTCGGCGGCGACCTGCCCGACGAAGACGTTCCGCGCGCCGCTCACCTTGACCCGGAGCGGAGGCGCCGGCGCATGGTCCGGGAAACCGTCCCCGAGGATCACCTGCGGCGGCTCCTTCAGCACGTTCGTGAACGTCAGCGTCACCTCGACGGGCGGATCCGCCCGGTCCGTCCGGATCTTCTCCCGCCGCAGGTCGAGCAGTTGCCGCGTGCGGACCGTCGCGAGCAGCTCCCGCAGCGCGTTGATCCGCTCCCTGCGGACGTCCATCTGCAGAACGATCTCTTCGATCTCCTCGTTCGCGATCTCCATAGCCGCTCGCAGGAGATTCCATTTCGACCAGGCGAAGACGGCCGCGAGCTTCTCCGGGTCCCGGGGCCAGGCCCGCTCCGTCAGGCGATTGGTCCGCATCAGCAACTGCAACTCGCTGCGGTAGGCGTCCATCCGCTCCAGCAGCCCGCCCTCGAGCGTCTCCCGCGCGGACCGCCGCGCGTCAAGCCGGTCCAGCGTGTGGTCGTACAGGTGCGCCTTCCCTGCGGCCCAGGTCAACTCCTTCTGCAACCGCCGCACGGCTGGCGTGTTGAACCCCGCCGGAATCGGCAGCCACAGGTCCGAGGGGAAGTCCAGCTCGATGTCCGTCCGCTGTCTGCCGAATTCCTGCATCCGCCCGATCTGAACGTGGCTGACATATCCGGTGACCATCTTGTCGTCGTAGAACCCCGCTCGGAAGAGCCCGAATACGCCCACGAGTTGCCAGAACAGGTCCCCGCGGAGTCGCTCAGCGTATGCCCGGTGGTGCATCGCCGAGGGGGGGTACAGCTCGCCCATCTCCCGCAGCGATCCGCAGCGGAGGACCATCGCAGCCTCGAGCTTGAACCCCATCTCGCGGGCGTCCTCGTAACGCATCCACAGCAGACGCGGCTTGTCGACGGTCGGGGTCTCCATCTTCCCGGCGATTCGCTTCCGGGCGTCGCCGGCGCGGATGAGCCGCGTGAGCAAGTCCCGGTTCTGTTTGCCGAGCGCAACCAGCACTTCGCCCACGATCCCGTGGACGGACAGGCCCTGCTCCCAGCGGGCGTGGTAGACCGTCCGGTCGCCCTGCACGATACGGACCTCTTCGAGATACGGCGGGGGGGCCTTGAGCGATTCGCGGAACAGGCGCGACCGCGCCTCGTCCGCCTCCCGGCGGGCGCGGAGCGTCGCCAGCAGCGCCTCGTCCAGGCCGGCGGTGTTCTTCTTCTCGGCTTCGAACGCGGCATCGGCGGCCTGCTGCGCTTTGGCAAGGGTGACTTCGAGCTTACGGACTTCCTCCAACAGGTCGTCGCGCGCCTGCCGGTAGCGCGACGCAGCCAGACGGAGCGACCTGCGGTACTCGTCGATCTGCTGCTGCAGGCGCCACCGCTCGCTCGCGTGTTCGCGGTCGTCGGGGATCTTCCGCAGCTCCTCGACCATCGTCTCGACGCGATCCTCTTCCCGGGTCAGCGCGCGATCCGCGCCGGCCAGCGTCGTCTGGGCCTGTCGAGCGAGCCGCAGCGCCTCGCGAGCTTCCTCCACCGCCCGCCGGGCGGCGGCCGTGTTCTTGCCAGCCACGTCGACGGCCGCTTCCGCAATCCGCAGCGTCCGCTCGGCATCCTGGAGTTTCGTCCCGGCCGCCCGGGCCTGGGCCTCCAGGTCGGGCAGTTCATCGGCCCGCGCGAGCGCAGACGGAAGCACCATTGCGAGGATCAGGCACACGGGGATCAACCGGCGGGGTCGGAACGCGAACAGCGCGTGGCGAGAGAGACTCATCGCGCCACCTCCTTCCATCAACCAATAGCAGCGACATGTGACGCAAGACACGTTCGACGAATTGACGGGCACGTTCGGCAGGGGTTCCGCCGGACGGCCCGGCGGCCGGCGCCCTTTCGCCGGCTGCTTCACCCGATGGTAAGACGGCCTCGGCGGGAATGCAAGGCATGGGGACTGTACGCAAGGGCCTTGCGAATGCCCGATCGCGAGGGGAGAATACCCGTCCCAGCCTGCGACGGCTGGGGAAGAATCGGAAACCAGAGACTGGAGACAGAAACATGTTCGAGCGAATCGGGCGTTGGACGGTGGCGGCGATGGTGATCGGTCTGGTGGCGTGCAGCAGTGCGACGGCGGCCTGCGGGTCGTGCGAGGACCACAAGGACGACGACGGATTCGTGTCGTTGTTCAACGGAAAGGACCTGACGGGCTGGGACGGGCACGCGGACCTGTGGACGGTCACGGGCGGCGTGATCCGCGGGGAAACCACGAAAGACAAGCGGGCGCCCGGCAACACGTTCCTGATCTGGAAGGGCGGGACGCTCAAGAACTTCGTGCTGAAGCTGAAGTTCCGCGTGGGCAACGCGAACAACTCCGGCGTGCAGTTCCGCAGCGTCCGCCTGCCAGCCAAGGAGGGCTCGCCCAACCAGTGGGTGGTCAAGGGCTACCAGGCCGAGGTGCAGGAGAAGCCCGGCAAGGTCGGCTTCCTCTACGACGAGAAGCGCCGCGGGTGGCTGGTCAACGTGGGCGACATCATGGAGATCAACGTCGGCGAGGACGGGAAGATCAAGAAGGAAGTCGTCGGGAAGATCTCGGACGTCAAGAAGATCATCAAGGACGGGTACTACAAGAGCAACAAAGACCCGGGCGCGTGGAACGAGTACACGATCACCTGTCGCGGCAACCACACGCTGATCCAGCTCAACGGGTTCCAGACGGTCGAGCTGATCGACAACGACAAGCAGAACCGGACGCTCGAAGGCGTCCTGGGGCTGCAGATTCACGGCGGGGCGCCGATGAAGGTGGAGTTCAAGGACATCCGCCTGAAGGTGCTCAAGGAGAACTACGGCGAGGCGTTCCGCCTGGTCAAGGGCGACGACCTGACGGGCATGACGTTCTCCAGCGAGGGTCAGAAAGCGGCCTGGTCGATCAAGGACGGCATCCTGTCCACGCCGGGGCAACCTCGCGGCTACATCCGCACGGAGAAGGACTACACCAACTACGTGCTCCGCGTGCAGCTCCGCCACACCCGCAAGTGCAACAGCGGCGTGCTGCTGCGGATGGTGGGCGCCGACAAGGTCTGGCCGAAGTCGATCGAAGCCCAGGGCATGAAGGACAACATGGGCGACATCTTCAACATCGACAAGTTCACGATGAAGACCGGGCGCGAGAAGGGGCGCCGCACCGTCAAGCTGCATCCGTCGAACGAGAACCCCCTCGGCGAGTGGAACCAGTACGACATCCTGATGAACAAGGGCGACCTGGTGATGGCCGTCAACGGGCTCGTGCAGAACATCGCGACCGAGTGCGAGGAGATTCCCGGCAAGATCTGCTTCCAGTCCGAGGGCGGCCCGGTCGACTTCCGCAACATCGTCCTGATCCCGATCCTGCCGGACGCGAAAGAGAAGTAGCCGAACCTGCTGCGAAATCCGGCGCGGTAAGCGATCTCCTTGACGGTCAGGTTCGTCGCGGACAGCAGCTGCCTGGCCGTCTCCATTCGGCGCCGCTTGCGGCTTAGCAGGAGAAACGGAATGACGAGGCCCCTCCGAACAGCGTTCTTCCTCGTTCTGCTCTCCGCCCTCGTTGCCCAACATGCCGCGTGTGATGCGGGCGGGGTGGCCGC
>CAZEJA010000076.1:0-10142 GCA_964512215.1 uncultured Planctomycetaceae bacterium | reverse complement strand
CCTTTACAGCTCCAGCGCATCGTGGTCCAGGTCCTTATTGCGGGTCTGTGTGAACTCGATGGGTTTCTTACGCTTGTCGGCCAGCAGGTAGGCCTTCTTCGCCCTGTTCCGCAGGCCGAGGAGCGTCAACTTCCGCCGCCACGTGGTCATCATCAGGTACAGCTTGCTGCCTTTCTGCGTGATCCGTCCCCAGTCGAACTCGTAGGCGTACGGGCTCGCCTCCGTGCCGTGGATCGCCTCGCTGTTGACCTTCATCCACGCGCCGATGGCGGCCAGGCGGTCGACGCTGGGCTTGGGGATAATGCCTTCGGCCGTGGGGCCCACGTTCAGCAGGTAGTTCACGCCCTTGCCGGCCAGGTCGACCAGCAGGTACAGGAGCGTCTTGACGGACTTCCAGTTGTGGTCCTTTGTCTTGAAGCCCCACGTGTCGTTCATCGTCGCGGGCGTCTCCCAGTCGCCGGTCACGCGGCCGCCGGGGATCTGGTTATCGCCCAGGCTGCCGTAGTCGCCCAGATCGTTGCCCACGCGCCCGCTGACGAGGGCCTTGGGCTGAAGCGTGTGCACGAGGCGCTTCAGCGAGAGGCTTTGGCTGCGCGTGATCTGTCCGGGCGTGTCGAACCAGATCAAGCCGATGGGCCCGTACTGCGTCAGCAACTCCGTCACCTGTGGACGGACCTTCTCGCGGATGTACTTGCCGTAGTCCTTGGCACCCTCGTCGAAGTCCCAGTTGTTGGCAGCCCCGTTCGGCTCGTGCCAGTCCTGCCACTGACTGTAGTAGAAGCACAGCTTGATGCCCGCCTTGCGGCACTCCCGGGCGAGGGCGGCGATCGGGTCCTTCTTGTACGGGGTGGCGTCGACGATGTCGTATTCGCTGCAGGGCGAGTCGTACAGGGCGAAGCCGTCGTGGTGTTTGGCGGTGATGACGATGTACTTCATCCCCGCCTTCTTCGCGATGCCCACCCAGGTCCTCGCGTTGAATTTGACGGGGTTGAACTTCTTCGCGAGCCGCTCGTACTCCGCGACGGGGATCTCCGCCCGGCGCATGATCCACTCGCCGATGCCCCGGACGTCCTTGCCCTTCCACACGCCGGCCGGGATCGCATACAGCCCCCAGTGAATGAACATGCCGAACCGCGCCTCGCGCCACCACTTGAGCGGGTCGGGTCTCGTTCTCTTCGTTTTGCTCTTTGCCATGGTCGGTCTCTCCGTCGAGGGATCTGGGAATGGCCGCAACGATACCGCCCGGCGATGGGAGCGTCAATCGGCGTCTCGTCAAACGCCTGCTTCTCTCGCCAAAGCAGAGCGTTTACGGAGTGCGCTGCACCGACTAGGATGTCCCTGTTGGACGACGCCTCAGTGTCCTCACGTAGGGAACAGACCACGCGATGCCGGGAACCGCAGTGTACATCCTGCTGGGGATTGCCATGATCGCCGCCACCGGAAGCCCTCCAGAGGGCAACACCCGTGCCGCTGCCCGCGACTGGCGGAATATCCGAACCGGTCGGACCATTCCGAACGAAGGCTATTGCGATCAGCCATATGTTGTCGTCACGAAGGGCGGCAAGTGGCTGTGCGTGCTGACGACGGGACCGGGTAAGGAAGGCGACAAGGGTCAGCATATCGTCTCGACCATCAGCGCCGACAAGGGCAAGACGTGGTCGAAACTCGTGGACATCGAACCGTCTGCCGGCCCCGAGGCGTCCTGGGTAACGCCGCTGATCGTCCCCTCCGGGCGCGTGTACGCCTTCTATACCTACAACGGCGACAATGTGCGGACACTGGCTGGCAAGGAGATCCGCGCTGACACGATCGGCTGGTACGCCTACCGGTACTCCGACGATGGCGGACGGACGTGGTCGGACCAGCGCTACCGACTGCCACTGCGCCTGACGGCGTGCGATCGCGGGAACGACTGGAAGGGCAAGGTGCAGATCTTCTGGGGCATCGACGAGCCCAGTATCGTCGACGGCAGCGTCTTCTTCACCTTCACGAAGCTGGGCAAGTACATGCTGGAGCGTGGCGAGGGGTGGATGTTCCGCTCGGACAACGTCCTCACCGAGCGCGATCCGGAGAAGATTCGCTGGACGATGCTGCCGGAAGGCGACCGCGGGATACGCCGGGAAGATTTCGGCTCCGTGCAGGAGGAGCACAACGCCGTTCCGCTTCGCGACGGCGCGATCTACTGCATGTACCGGACAACCCGCGGGCATCCGGCGCACGCCTACAGCCGCGATGGCGGGAGGACCTGGACGAAGCCCGAGTTCGCGACCTATACGCCCCGAGGAAGGCGGATCAAGCACCCGCGGGCGTGTCCGAAGGTCTGGAGGACACAGGCCGGGCGCTATCTCCTGTGGTACCACAATCACGGCGGCAAGGGGTTCAGGTCCCGGAACCCCGTGTGGGTCACGGGCGGCGTGGAGGTCGACGGACACATCCACTGGTCGCAGCCTGAGATCCTCCTGTACGATCCGGACCCGAACGTTCGCATGAGCTATCCCAGCCTGATAGAGCAGGATGGGCGGTTCTGGGTGACGGAGACGCAGAAGACTGAGGCTCGGGTGCATGAGATCGACCCAGCCCTGCTGGAGGGGATGTGGCGTCAGGGCAAGGCGAAGGCGGCGACGAAGAAGGGCCTGCTTCTCGACGTTGCCGGCAAGCAACTGGAGGCAGGGCGGATCGCGCTGCCGGGGAAGCTGGATCTTCGCAAGTCTGGAGGAGTGACCGTAGAAGCCTGGATTCGGCGAGAGTCACTGACGGCGGGAGCGGTACTGCTGGACGGGCGGGATGAGAAAGGTCGAGGCCTCCGCCTGACCGCTGCGCCGAAAGGCGCCATCCGTATCGATCTGAACGACGGGACTGCTGTTGGCGCGTGGACGTCCGACGCAGGGGTTCTGAAGGCGAAGACGGTCCATCACGTCGTCGCTGTGATCGACAACGGTCCCCGGATCATTTCCTTCGTTGTCGATGGTGTGCTTTGTGACGGTGGCGAAGCCCGCGAGTACGGGTGGGGGCGCTACGAGAAGGAACTGGGCGAGGTTACCGGATCGGGCACGGTGAAGATTGCGGTGTCCCGGAAGGGCGTCATCCGGCGCCTGCGTATCTACGGCCGGGCGCTGCGGACCTCGGAAGCGGTCGCGAACTACCACGCCGGTCCCTGAATCATCCACTCGCGCCGAACGAGGCTACTTTCCGGCCGCCTTCTCAACGACCTCGATGGTCGGCTCGCCTTTGAGAAATCCCAGGAATGCCAGGAACTTGTCCATGGCGTGGACGGTCTTGGTGTAGGCGGCGTTGCCGCCCCGGCCGAAGTTGAAGAACCCGTGCCCCTCGCCTTCGAAGAGCATCAGTTCGCTGCGGCTGCCGACGGCCTTCATGTCGGCCTGGAATTTCTTGGCCGTCGCCACCGGAATGAGCTTGTCCTGCGTGCCGAGGAAGACGATTGCCGGGGGCATGCCCTTGCGGATGTTGTGGGCGGGGGAGATGTCCTTCCAGTAGTCCTTGACCGTCTTCTGGTTCCACCCGCCGTCGGGCCCGTTGTTGTAGACGGGATTGAACAGGGCCAGCGCGTTGGGCACGGCGCTGACGGATGTATCCTCTCCGTCTTCGTTGAACGCGGTGACCGTCGCGGTGGCGGCCGCGACGTGTCCGCCAGCCGACCCGCCCCCGGCCGCGACGCGGTCCGGGTCGATGCCCAATTCGGCCGCGTGGGCGCGGACGTAGCGGATGGCCGACTTGCCGTCCTTGACGCATTCTCTCGGTGACGTGCCGTTGCGGCCCTTGACGCGGTACTCCGCCGCCATCGCCACCATGCCGCGCGACGCGAGGTACGCGCTGTGCGCGTAAAACTGGGACGGGCTGCCGCCGGTCCAGCCGCCGCCGAAGAAGAACACGATCGCCGCCCGCTTGTCGGACGCCTTGTGTCCGTCCGGCAGGAACACGTGCAGTGTGAGCTGCACCTCCTTGCCCTTGGCGTCTTTCGTGGTCTTGTAGACGATTTCCTTCGTGGGCTTGGGCTTGTCGGCGCCCGGCTTCTTTCTTGCCGCGACAGCTACGTCGGCCAGCAGCGCCATGGCGACGATGGACGATACGAGAATCTTCATGGGGGGCTCCTTCCTGCCGCGATGTCGCCGCGGTCAGTTCTTCGATCGCACCTGGAACTTCGTGCCCTTACGGGCGGCCGTCAGGACGCGCATGACCTCGACGACCTCATCGAGCGACACGCGGAACTTCCTGCGCTTGCGGACGGCGTCGAACAGCTCATCCCAGATCGTTTCGGTGGTCACCTTGTCCTTCGGGCGGATCGGGATGGTCTTCTCGATCCACTTGAGTTTCTCGGCGTTGCCGAACCCCGCGCCCTCGGCGGGCGTTCCCGGGTCGGCCGTGCACGTGGTGAGCTTCTTTCGCGGGTCGAGGTACTTCAATTCGATCTGTTTGCCGCTGGACCGCAGGGCGCCGCGACTGCCGAGTACGAGATACGTCGGCTCGCCGATGGCCCCGCCGCCGGTAATCTGCAGATCCACGACACGCCCGTTGCGTCCGGTCAGGATGATGTGGACGTGATCCTCGGCGTCCCCGACGGCTGCAACGCGCTTCAGGTCGCTCCAGATGCTCTTGACCGGCGCCCCGAGAAACTGCAGCGCGTGGTCGACCACGTGCGGGCCCCAGTTGAGCAACTGCCCGCCGCCGTAGCGCTTCAGCGTCTGCCAGTCGGCGCGGCGCTGATAGCCGCCGCGCCGCAGCTTGATCTCGAAGACGTCGCCCAGAATGCCGGAATCAATGATTTCGCGGATGTGCTGAAAGCCGGCCTCGAAGCGGCGGTTCTGGCGGATGTACAGCTTGCCCTTTGACTTCGCCGCCGCGGCGCGCATCTTCTTCGCGCCGTCGTACGTCACGCAGATGGGCTTCTCGAGGAAGACGTGCTTTCCCGCCTTCAGCGCCAGCAGCGTGTGCTTGAGGTGGTCGCACGATCGCGTGGCGATCGAGACCATCTCCACGTTCTTGTCCGCGACGAGGTCGGCGATCTTCGCGTAGGTCGCACAGCCGTACGCGTCGGCCATCTTGTCCCGACGCGCCTTGATCGTGTCACAGGCTGCGACGATCTGGAACTTCTTCTCTCGCCCCCGAAGTTCTTTGCATTGCATTCCCCAGCCGGCCCGTCCCATGCCGACGATCCCCAGCCTGATCGGTCTCGCTCTCGCCATCTGAATCCATTCCTTTCGCTCGAAGGGCGTTCACGACTTCAGCGACTCTGGAACGGGGATGGTACACGATTCGCCTGGCCGCGGAAACCAGCGCGCGGCAATTCCCGATTCGGTCACGTGGTTCCGTGTGCGGACGCCGAGACGGGGGTCAGGCCTTGCTTCGGTCCGTGTCGATCCGGTACAGCCGGGCGGCTTCATCGGCGGTAAGAGCGCGGTCGTACACGGCGATCTCGTCCGCCTTGCCCTCCAGGTTGAACAAGTCGTCGCTGCGTCCGCCGACGAACACCGGGGCGCCGGTGTCCGTCGGGTTGGTCTTCGCCTGTCCGGCGATCTCCGGCGTTCGGTTCCCATCCAGGTATACCGTGACCTTCTGCCCCTCGCGCACCAGCACCACGTGGTGCCACCTCCGGATCTTCAGTGCGGTCTTGCCCGCTAAGGCCTGGCGAAACGCGTTGCCGTTGTAGAACAGGAGCCTTCCCGCCTCCATCTTGTTGCCCGTAACGCCGAGGTGATCGCCCGGTGCGCCCTTCGCGCCGTCTGCGCCTCGCGAGAAGAAGTACCCCGTCACGGCACGAGCGTCCGCGGGCATGCCGTTCCAGAACCACATCGCGACACTGTACGTCCCGCCGAGGCCTTTGACGTTCGCCTTCATTCGCCCGCCGGCGAAGTGGACGGCGCGGTGGGCGACGTCCTCATCCGTCAGGTGCTTCTGGTCGTGACCGGGGAGGTAGAAGGCGATGCCTTTCTCGCACTCGTACGTTCCCGGATTCGCCCCGGCAACGTCGATGGCGCGGGGACCGTTCATCTCGTCCAAGCGCCAGTACGCCGCGGGCCTGGACGCGAGGATGGCCCGGGCGTACTCCGGGGCCGCGACGGGCGGTTTGCGTCTGGTCCGTCCCGCGACTTTCTCGAGCAGTTGCAGCACGACTTCGACAATCTTCGGCTCGGCCTGCACTTCCAGGCCGGCCGTTCGCGCCGGCCACGTCGTATACCCGCCCAGGGCGTGCTGCTCCGGCGGGGCGATGTACCCGTCCTCCCCATTGGCGAGTTCGATGTTGAACGTCGTCGGAAGGGGGCTGGCGGCCTTGATCTTCAGGCCCGTGATGCCGAAGACCTCGCACGACATGGCCGTGATGCCCAGGTCTCCGATGCGTATTGCCTGGAGCTTCAGTTCTCGCGAAGGCTCGTCGCGGAGGAAGAAGGCCTCCCGGGCGTAGACTTCGGGCTTGCTGCGCGGCGGGCGGTCGCCCATCTTGTCGACGATCTTCTTCGCCCAGGCGAGGCGCTTGGCGTCGGGCACCTTGCGCGGGAGCGTCAGCTTTCGCTCGGCCATCGCGAGCGGCACGCTGCTGTGATGCTGGATCTTCCCGTAGGCCTCGCCGGCTAGTTTCGCGATCGCTTCGGCGTAGGCGTCGACGTCCCGCTTCGGGCGCGGTCGGCTGTAGTCCATCCAATGCAGGTCGCCGCTGGTGCCCTGGGACATCATGACGACCGGCGGGGCTTGATCGTCCTTGCCGGTCCGCCGCTGCATCGCGGCGGCGAATCGCCCGAAGTAGTCGGCCGAGATCGCCCGGACGCCGCCGTAGTAATGCATGGAGTAGTTGGCCAGCAGCGCGACGGGCCGTCCGTCGGGCGACTGGACGGACAGCAGCGACAGGTCCGGGTCGATGGGACCGGCCGGGCCCACGTGACGAGGGCTGTTGTGCCCGGGGTGCATCATCGCCCGGACCGTCTTCTCACCGAAAGGATCCGCAATCATACAGTCCGGGCGGAAGATCCAGCGGCGGCAGCGGGTGTGTTCGAAGTCCTTCACCACCGCCCAGCCGACCTTGGCCGGAGCGAGATTCCGTGCGGCCAGCTTGATGCTCTCCACGATTCGCCCGGGCAGGAACCGGGCGTACTCGTCGTCCCGGTCGGTGCCCAGGGCCCCCATCACGGACGGCGCCGAATGCGTGTGTGTCGCGGAGATCAGAATGCGGTCGGTCGGGATGCCTGTCGCCTTGCGGGCGAGTTGCTTCGTCTCGTCGAGCAGTTCGCGCGGCATGACGCACATGTCGACCACGACGATCGCCACGCGCAGGTCGCCCTGTTGAAGGACCAGGCACCGGGAGTAGAGACGGTCGGTGATCTGGGAGGCCCGCTTGGTCAGGAACCCGCCATTGACGATAACGGGCAGCTTGGTCGGTGTGGTGTCGACGGCTGCGGCGCCTGCGAGGATCGGCCCGGCCGCTTGCGATGTTCCCGGGAACAGAGAAGCCGCCGCGACCCCCGCCGTTGCGGCGAGTAACTCCCGCCGCCCCATCGCTCGCCCGTGACCGTTCATCGGCGCTCTCCACGCGGCCGCCGTTCCACACGACCCAGACCCGACCGCCTCCCTGTCAGTATACCGACCGCCGACACTGGAGGCCTGGATATCTGGAGGGCCTCAGGAGTCTACTTCTTCTTTTTCTTCTTAGGCGGCTTGGGTGCCTTGCCGGTGTACTTGCCGTCGTCCTTCTGACTGCGGGGCTCGACCCAGGCGTCGGCCATGAACTGACCAAGCTTCCTGGCGATGTCGGGATACTGGGCGGCCAGGTCGTTCTTCTCGCTGATGTCCTTGCTCAGGTCGTACAGCTTGACCTTGTCGGGCTGGCCGATGCCTTTCCACTTGCCCATGCGCACGGCCCGCGCACCGGACTGCCAGAAGAGATACTCGTGCTTCTTCTGCGTGCCTTTCCCGAGCAGCGTCGGGACGATCGACAGCCCGTCGATGTTCTCCGGCACGTGCTGGGAGACGCCCGCGAGTTCCGCCAGCGTGGGCATGACGTCGGGGAAGTACCAGGGCAGGTCGCTTTGGGAGCCGGCCTTGATCTGGCCCGGCCAGCGGACCACCATCGGCACGCGGATGCCGCCCTCGTTCATCGACCGCTTGTGTCCGGTCATCTTGCCGCAGGAGTTGTGCACCCCGTCGAACCGCTTGGCCGCTCCGTTGTCGGAGGAGAAGAAGATGATCGTGTTGTCGTCGATCCCCAGTTCCTTCAGCAGCGAGATGATCTCGCCCACCTGGCGGTCCATCATGGAGTCCATCGCCGCGGCGACCTTGGCGTCCTTGCCCCAGGTCTTGTCCTTGTACAGCGCCCAGGCGGGCTCGTCTTCGGGGATCTGGTAGGCCGCGTGCGGGGGCGTCCACGGACAGTAGCAGAAGAACGGTCCGTCCTTGTTGGCCTTGATGAACTTGATGGTCTCGTCGTAGATCGCGTGGTGCGTGTAGCGCCCGTTGAGTTCCACCTTCACGCTGTTGCGGAACAGGTGCGTGTAGTAGGTGTGGGCGTGCCACTGGTTGTAGTACCCGTAGAACAGGTCGAAGCCCTGGCGCTCGGCGGCGCCGTCCTTGCCCTGGTTGCCGAGGCCCCACTTGCCGAACGCGCCGCACGTGTAGCCCGCCTTCTTGAGCACCTCGGCGACGGTGACGTCTTCCGGGCGAAGCGGAATCCCGCCGCTGTTGCCCCTCACCGGCGTGTGGCCCTTGTGCAGGCCCGTCATCAGCGTGCTTCGGGCCGGGGCGCAGACCGTGTCGCCGGAGTAGCAGTCCGTGAACTTGATGCCCTCGGAGCACATCTTGTCGATGCTCGGCGTCAGAATGGTCTTGCTGCCGAAGCAGCCCAGGTCGTGGTAGCCCATGTCATCGACCATGATGAAGATGATGTTGGGCTTGCCGCCCGCGGCCTTCGCCCGGGACCACCGGGGCGCCATCGTCGCCGCCGTCCCGCATGCCAGCCCCGCCAGAAAACTCCGCCGATTCCATACGCGTTTCATATCTCTCCCTTGCCTTTCGGTCGGATCCGCCCGGGATGCACCCCGGTCCGGTGTTGAGCAGGGGGATATGATTACCGCTGAAGGGCGGCGGGGCAAGAGACTCTTGGGTGAACGGGCCGCGGCGCGTGCCACGCTCAAGCGCAGCTTGGGCGTGTGTCGGGGGATGGCAGATGCATCCGGCCGACCTGCCTGCCGGCAGGCAGGTTCGCTTCGCTCATCAGCCGGCTTCAGGGCGCGCGGGTGGAAGTGCGGTCGCTACTCGGCGGGATCCTTCTCCGCCTCGGCGGGAACGCGGAACGTGCCCGGCGTGTCCTGTGCGTGGAGGTCGGAGTGGGCTCGCCTGCGTCCGCGAGGCCGGCCTCGATCGTCCGGCTGGGCGCCGGGCTCGGCCATCAGGCCTTCATCCAGTTTCTCGGCCGCGGCCAGGAAGCTCTCGACCACGTTGGGGTCGAACTGTGATCCGGCGCTGTCGCGAATCTCCTCCAGGGCCTCCAGGCGGGGTCGCACGCCGACCGTGTTGGCGGGGGAGGTCATCGCATCGAAGGCGTCGGCGACGGCGAGGATTCGCGCCGTCAGGGGAATCGCCGATCCGGAAATGCCTTCGGGATACCCCTTGCCGTCGAACCGCTCGTGGTGGTACCGGACGGCGGGGATTTCCTGCTCCAGCACGGCCAGCTTCTCCATGACCTGCACGCCCAGCAGGGGGTGCCGTCGCACGGCGGCCCGCTGTTCCTCCGTGAGGGGCTCGGAGCTGATCAGGATCGAATCGGGCATCGCCAGCATGCCGATGTCGTGCAGCATGGCCGAGACGCGTACGCGCTTGACCACGCGATCGGGCAGTTCCATCTCCCGGGCGATGATCTCCGCGTAGTGCTGCACGTGGCGGCAGTGTTCGGCCAGGTACGGATCGCGGTCGCCCAGGACCTCGACGATCTCCTCGATCGCACTGGTCAACAGGCTCTTGAACTGCGTGTCGAGCCCCGCGACCTTCTGGTACAGCGCCTGGGCTTGCTCGTCGTCGCCCCCGGTTTCCCAACTGACCCCGTCGAGTTCCTTGGCGTGCACGAGGCGGTTGCGCCCGTTCTCCTTCGCGACGTACAGGGCCCGATCGGCCAGGGCGAGCATGGCGCTGGGCGAGTCGATGGG
>CAZEJA010000075.1:0-10184 GCA_964512215.1 uncultured Planctomycetaceae bacterium | reverse complement strand
TCAAGCAGATCACGGACATCGCCCACTCGCACGGGCTGCCGGTGATCTGCGACAACACCGTGATGACGCCCGCGCTGCTGCGTCCCATCGAGCACGGCGTGGACATCGTCGTCTATTCGACCACGAAGTACATCGGCGGGCACGGCGTGCACATCGGCGGCGCCATCGTCGACAGCGGCAAGTTCCCCTGGGCGGACAACCCGGAGAAGTGGCCGGAATTCTGTGCCCCGAGCGACGCCTACCACGGCGTGGTCTTCGAGGAAGCGCTGCGTCCCATCGGAAACGTCGCGTACATCATTCACATCCGCACGCACCTGCTGCGCGACATGGGCGGCTGCATGAGCCCGTTTGCGGCGTTCCTGTTCCTGCTGGGCGTGGAGACGCTGCACGTCCGGATGCAGCGGCATTGCGAGAACGCCCAGTCCCTGGCGGAGTGGCTGTCGCAGCACCCCGCCGTCGAGTGGGTCAACTACCCGGGCCTGCCGGACCACAAGCATCACGCCAACGCCCAGACGTATCTGCCGGACGGCACGGGCGCGATTGTCGGCTTCGGCATCAAGGGCGGCCAGGAGGCGGGCATCAAGTTCATCAACAACGTGAAACTCGCCAGCCACCTTGCTAATATCGGCGACGCGAAGACGCTGGTGATTCACCCGGCGTCGACGACGCACCAGCAGTTGTCGGTCGAGGAGCAGGCCGCCACGGGCGTGACGCCCGAATACGTGCGGCTGTGCGTGGGCATCGAGGACGTCGAGGACATCCGGGCCGATCTGGATCAGGCGCTGGCCGCCTCCCAGGCGTAGCTCGCAGGACTATCCGAGGGGCACATGACGGACGATTTTCTGGACAGCAGTGACAGTGTGCGGAGCGGCCAGCCGCTGAAGTACGCACAGACGGTGACGTTCGACCAGCCGTTCGACCTCGCGGGAGGCGGACGGCTGGACAGCGTGACGGTCTGCTACGAGACGTACGGGCAGTTGAACGCCGCCAGGGACAACGCGGTGCTCGTCTGCCACGCTATCAGCGGCGACTCGCACGTCGCCCGCCACGACGAGGATGACGACCCGGGCTGGTGGGATATTCTCATCGGCCCGGGCAAGGCCATCGACACGGACAAGTATTTCGTGCTCTGCCCGAACATTCTGGGCGGATGTCGGGGCACGACGGGCCCGAGCACGATCAACCCCGACACGGGCAAGCCGTACGGCCCGGACTTTCCGACCGTCACCATCGAGGACATGGTCGAGGTTCACCGGATGCTGCTGGACCATCTGGGCATCGAGACGCTGCTGGCGGCCATCGGCGGGTCCTTGGGCGGGCACCAGTTGCTGCGGTGGTCGGTGACGTATCCCGAGCGGATCCGCGGCGCGATCGCGGTGGCGACGTCGGCGAGGCTGTCGAGCCAGGCGCTGGCGTTCGACGTGGTCTCCCGCAACGCGATCCTGCACGACCCGAACTTCCGCGACGGGCAGTATTACGGCGGCGGGCCCACGCCGGACGTGGGGCTCGCGATCGCCAGGATGATCGGGCACATCACGTACATCTCGCGCGAGGCGATGACCGAGAAGTTCGAAGCCGACCGGATGAGCCCCCGCGACGTACCCACGCACTTCGAGAAGAAGTTCTCCGTGGGCTCGTACCTGGGCTACCAGGGCGACAAGTTCGTGGAGCGCTTCGACGCCAACAGCTACATCAAGCTGTCGCTGGCGATCGACCTGTTCGACCTGGGCGGCACGCCCGAGGCGCTGACGGCCTCGCTGGCGGGCAGCGGCTGCCGGTGGCTGGTGATGAGCTTCTCGAGCGACTGGCTGTTCTCGCCGGCCGAGTCGCGCCAGATGGTCGACGCGTTGATTCAGACGAACAAGCCGGTCAGCTACTGCAACATCGCCAGCAGTTGCGGGCACGACGCGTTCCTGCTGCCCGACGAGGCCGACCGCTACGGCAAGGCTGTACAAGGCTTCCTCGCGAACCTGAGCGGCGGCGGAGCCGCAGCCATCCCGTCCGCAGAGCATAACCCGCAGAGCATCTTCAACCCCGACCACCCGCAGCGGCTGGACTACGATCGCCTGCTGGAGTTGATCCCCTCGGAAGCGAGCGTGCTGGACCTGGGGTGCGGGAATGGCGAGCTGCTGGCGAGACTGGCCGAACGGGGCAGCGCCCCGATCGCGGGCGTCGAACTCGACGAGCAGGCCGTCATCGGCTGCGTCTGTCGCGGGCTGGACGTCGTCCAGGCGGACCTGAACGAAGGGCTGGGCGCCTACGGGGACGGGCAATTCGACTATGTCGTGCTCTCGCAGACGCTCCAGACGATCCTGAGCGTGGAGGACGTCGTCGCGGACATGCTCCGCGTCGGGCGCAAGTGCATCGTCAGTTTCCCGAACTTCGCGTACCACAAACTTCGGACGATGCTCGCCGAGCAGGGACGGGCCCCCGAAGCACCGGGCCTGCTCCGTTTCAAGTGGTACAACTCCCCCAACATCCGCTGCCTGAGCATCGCGGACTTCGAGGAATTCGTCGCGGAGAAGGGCATCCAGGTCCACCGCTGCATCGCGCTGGATACGGAAGAGGGCGTCGAGGTGGAGGAAGACCCGAATCGCAACGCGGATCTGGCGATTTTCGTCATCAGCCGCTAGCGCGGCTGAAGCGATTAGCGATTCGGGCAACGCAAGGGACCAAGGGACCAAGGGACTGAGGGGCCAAGGGGTCGCTCCTTGCGGCGTGGTCCCCCAAGCCCAGGCACTGCGTTGCCTGGGTCCCGTTTCCTCTCGGGAATCGCCCCCTACTCCCGCAAGATCCACTTTTGTCCGAGCATCTTTCTCATGTGCTTAGGGACATCTCTCGATCGCATCACCGGCGGCAGCGCGCCGGCGGTGGAGAGGATGAAGGTGACGCTGTTGGCGTTGTTGAGTCCGCCGTGCGTCGACGCAATGTTCACCGCGGATGCCAGACCCTTCGCTCCGGCGTAGAAGCGGTCGGCCAGCGACGCGATCACGTCGGGGGTATTCTCGGCCAGCCCGTGGTGTGCCCGCCAGAGACGCTGCAGCGGGGCGGGGTAGGTGTGGGCGATCGTCGCGGCCAGCAGGTCGTCGGCATCGTACGTGCCCCCGCTGTCCGCCTTCAGTTTCGCCAGGATCTCCTTGAGGTGGAGCGGGTCGCGAGAAGCGCACTCGTATGCGTAGCGGCCGTCTTTGCAGCGAACGACCGCACGCGAACCGCCACGTCCCAGGACGACGACGGTGTCGTTGTCTACGTAGCTCGTGATCTCGACGCCTTCACAGTCGGCGACGTCGGCGGCGAGGGCCGCCGGGCTCTTCGTCGCGAAACTCGCGTACGTCACCAGTCCGAAGCGGACGTAGGCGACGTCCTTCGGATCGCTCAGGCTGTTGCGGAGTCGCCAGCCCCGGTCGGTCAGGTGGTCCTCCAGCGGGATTCGCTCGGCCGGGGTGTAGCTGTGTCCGTGGTCGGACAGGACCGTCACCTTCGTTCGCCCGCGCGTTTCCCAGACGACCTGGTTGGCGGACTGCTCGATGCGTTCGAGGCATCGAAGCTGCCCGGTCGCCCCGGCGCTGGTGCTGACCCCCGCGGAACTGACGAAGTAGGCCAGCACTTCGCGCGACTTGTTCCGGTCGAAGACGCGCTTGGCGTCGTTGACTTCCTTGCCGAAGACCTCCCATGGGGCAACGTAACCGATTGCGTCCCAGAGAGTTGCGGCGCGGTACTGGAGCACCTCGTTGTACGGTTCGTTCTTGCCCGCGAGGTAGTCGGCCGTCCCGCCCCTGATGCGGTTGGCGGCGGGGTCGTAGTAGACCGCCTCGAAGCCGCGACACTTCCGCAAGTCCAGCGCGTCGACCAGGCACAGGTCGGTCATGGACGGATACGGCGCGACGACGCGGGAGGGGGGATGGAACACGCGGAACCGCCCGGCGTCGTAGTAGCTCTTCAGCAGTTCGTAGCCGAAACCGTCCAGGATCAGCACCAGGTGGCGACAGTCGCTGATGTCGATCTCGTCCAGATTCACGATCTCCGGCTCGGCTGCGGTCTCGCCCGCATAGCCGACGCGGTTGACGCGCCCGGTGGCGTCGGCGAAGTGCAGGAAGTCCGCGCGTCCGTCGCCGTCGGTGTCGTAAGCGCGAAACGCGTCGGCTGCGAGGGCGGCGTCGGTCACGCCCATCGCCGGGAAGTAGACCGGCTTGCGACAGCCTCCGGCGAGAGCGGCCAGGGTTCCCATCGCGGCCAGGATGAGCATCTTGCGTCGAGCGATTCGTGGTGGCATGGCATTCCCTTCGGGTTCATCCGCCAATTCTAGCTTCCTATTTCTCCCCGTCACGTGTATTCCTATAGCATGCGTGCCATTACGTACTCTGTAAACCCCATCGGCTGGGCCACGTGCAAGTGGCTGCACCATGTCTGGCGGGGGTGTCTCGTCTCGCCGCTCAACGGCCTGACGCTTCGCGAGATTCCCGACTGGCCGCTGCCGGGCGGCGACTGGGTGCGCGTCCGGACGCGCCTGGGCGGCATCTGCGGCAGCGACGTCGCGATCCTCGCCCAGAAACAGCCGCCCAACTCGATCCTCCAGGAATTCAGCTCCATGCCCTTTGTGCTGGGACACGAGAACGTGTCTGTCGTGGAGGAGGTCGGCCCGGCGGTGGACGAGAGCTGGGTGGGGCGGCGCGTCTGTGTCGAGCCGACGCTCAGTTGCGGCCCGCGAGGCATCGACCCGCCATGCCCGCGCTGCGAGGCGGGGGAGTTCGGGGCGTGCGAGAACTTCGCAGCCGACGGGCAGGGCGAATCGGGCCTGCCCCCCGGGACCAGTCAGGGATACTGTCGCGCCACCGGCGGGGCGCACAGCGAGTCGTTCGTCGCCCACGTCAGCCAGCTCGTGCCGATCCCCGAGGGCATCCCGGACGAACTGGCCATTCTGACCGATCCGATCGCCTGCAGCGTGCACGCCGTACTGCGGGCAGAGCCTGGGCAGGCCCGGCAGGTGCTGGTCTACGGCGCGGGCGTGCTGGGGCTGGGCATCATCGCCGCCTTGCGGGCGCTGGACTATACGGGGCGGATCGACGCGCTGGACCGCGCCAAGTACCTTGCCGCCCACGCGTCGCGCCTGGGCGCCGACGAGTTCATCCGCCTGCCCGCCAAGCGCGGGGAGCGGTTCAGCGAGATGGCCCGCCGGACGGGCGCCACCGTCCAACGGGTGCGGTTCGGGAATCACATGCTGTCGGGAGGGTATGACGTGGTCTTCGACTGCGTCGGCAGCCGCGAGTCGATCGACGAATCGCTCAAATGGACGCGGGCTCGCGGCAAGGTGGTCTTTGTCGGCACGGGGCACGGCGGCGGCGCGGATCTCACGCCGATCTGGTTCCGCGAGTTGAACGTCGTCGGCGCCTACGGGCGGCAACTGGAGCACTGTAACGGGCGGCGTGTGGGCACGTATCAACTGGTCCACGAGATGATGGAGCAGGGCAAGCTGCCCGTGGGGGAACTGCTGACACACACGTTCCCGCTGGCCGAGTATCGCAAGGCCTATACGGTGTCCATGAACAAGGGCGCCAGCGAGGCGGTGAAGGTCGTGTTCGACTTCCGATGACGGGGGCTGGTCACGCGGCGGGCGAGACGGTAGACTGTCCCGGCCGGCCCGACGGCGGGGCGGCGAATTTCCCAAGGACACGAATAGAGGCGAACGATGGCCAGGAAGAAACAACCCCTTGTCGGCGTGGTGATGGGCTCGGACAGCGATCTGGATACGATGCAGCGATGCATCAAGCAGTTGGGGGCATTCGGGATTCCCTACGAGGTGCGGGTGATTTCCGCGCATCGCACGCCGGAGACGGCGCATGAATATGCCGCGACGGCGATCGACCGGGGCCTGAAGGTGATCGTGGCGGCGGCGGGCATGAGCGCGGCGCTCGGCGGCGTGCTGGCGGCGAACACCACGCTGCCGGTTGTCGGCGTGCCGATGGCGGCCGGGCCGCTGGTCGGTGTGGACGCGGCGCTGAGCACGATGCAGATGCCGCCGGGCATTCCGGTCGCCTGCATGGCCATCGGAGGCGCGGGCGCGACGAACGCGGCCATCTACGCGGCGCAGATCCTGGCGGTGGGGGATGAGGCGATGGCGAGGAAACTGGCGAAGTTCAAGAAGGACCAGGCCCGCAAGGTCGCCCGAAAGGACGCCGCCGTTCGGAAGACGACGTAGCGCAGCCCTACATGCGAAGAACGAGTCGCGTGCCGTCGACGTCCAGTTCCACGGTGTGCCGCTCGATGCGGAGGATGGTCGCGCCGTCGACGGTCTGACCTTCCCGCAGGAAGAGCCCGTTGATGATGGCCGTGTTCTCTCCGTCGGCTCTCATGATGCCCCCGAGCTTGTAGCGGGAGGCCAGCGCCTTGGCCGCGGCGGCGGCCTGGGCCTTCTTGCGGGCTTCGGCGGCGAGTCGGGCTTCTTCCTTCGCTTTCGTTTCGGCGGCCAGACGCGCCTCTTCCTTCGCTTTCGCTTCCGCGGCGGCTCGAGCTTCGGCCTCGCGGGCCTTCCTTCCGGCCGAGGCGAGCGACTGGAAACGCTCCGGGGCGTCGCGGAGGATCGTCTCGAAGCGGTCCATGGCCTCGCCGGCCATCGCGTAGGCCGATCGAGCGTCGTCCGTGATCACCAGGGCGGGATCGACGACGGCCTTGGCGGCGGCCGGGGAGGGGACGTCGGACTTGACGTCGGTGAAGAACCACCAGGCAAGTCCGCCGACGAGAACGACGGCCGCGGCGCCCAGCATCCACTTCCGGGGCGACGGTCCGCCCGTGGGATCGCAGGCGGGCTCCAGCGGGGCAGCAGGGGGTGCGTTCGAGAAGGTCTTCAGCTTGTCCTGCTGGGCTCGTTTGAGGGCTTCGTTGATCAGGCTCATCAGCAGGCCTCCTTCAACTCGCGGATCGCGATGCGCACCAGCTTGCGGTCGATGCGTTCCGTTCGGTGCACGTAGCCGGCCAGCAGCGCCTTGTCACCGACGGCGTTGACCAGTCGCGGCGTGCCGTGCGAGTAGCGGTACACTTCGCGGATCGCGCCGGCGTCGAACCAGGGCATGTGGTTGGGCTCGGTGTTCTCGCCGCGGGCGATCCGCAGGCGGTGGCGGATGTACTCGGCCGTGTCGTGCGGGTCCATCGCGTCGAGGTGGAAGCGGACGGTGATCCGCTGGGCGAGCTGCCGCAGCGACTGCTTGGCCAGCAGCTTGCGGAGTTCCGGCTGACCGACCAGGACGATCTGCAGGAGCTTCTGGCTTTCGGTTTCCAGGTTGCTCAGCAGGCGGGTCATCTCGAGCGTCTTGGCGGGCATGTCCTGGGTTTCGTCGACGATCAGGACCGCGTCGCGACCGGTCGAGTTGATCTCCAGCAGGTACTTGTTGAGCAGATTGAGATAGCCCAGGCGGTCGAGGCGTTTGCTCTCGATGCCGAACTCTTCGACGACCGCCCGGAGCAGTTGCGCCTCGGTCAGGACGGGGTTGAGGATCAACGCCGTCTCCTGCTGGTGGTCGAGTTCCCGCAGCAGCGCCCTGCACAGCGTGGTCTTGCCCGCGCCCACTTCACCGGTCAGGCAGATGAAGCCCTTCCGCTGGCGGATGCCGTACAGCATGTGGTTGAGGGCCTCGCGGTGCTTGTTCGTGAGGTACAGAAAGCGCGGATCGGGCGTGATATTGAACGGCTCCTCGCGGAGATGGTAGTAGTCGGTGTACATGTCCGGTCTCGGAGGCGCTTCCGGGGCGCACGGCCGCCCGAAGAGCCGCCTCCAAGCATGTTTCGGCATGGAAACGGGGGCACTTGACCAGCAAACAGGAGGAATTCTCCCCTGAAACGCACAAACCGCGCAGCTTGCGCAGACGGAACGGCCCGGCAACGGGGAACCGGCGACGGGGGCGTTGGGAGGAGCCGCGACCTGCCTATCGGCAGGCAGGCCGTGAGGGAGCGGAGTTCTTGCATGCTCTCACCGGCTTGCTTGGTTCCGCTCCCTCACGGTCGCGGCTCAGTTGCGCTGTCCGCCGGTCAGTCTGCTACTCCGCCGCTGTGGGCTTGGGGACCTGGCAGCCGTACTTGCCGATCACGAGCTTGGCGCCGGTGCGGAGGGCGTCTTCGAGGGGAATCCGCGGCAGCCACGCGCCGGAGTATTCGCCCACGCTCGTCCCTTTCAGCGGCAGGGAGAGGATCGACCGTAGTTCGTTGACGCCGGACTGGACGGCCTTGACGTCGGCCTCGGCAGCGGCGCGGTCTACGACGTTGCGGGCGAGGTACTTCCGGGCCCATTCCTTGCTGACGGGCGGACGCAGCTTGTCCGAGGAGATGTTCCCCTCGGCCTCGTCGAGCAGTTCCGCCTCATCCTCGAGTTCGTCGACATCCATCTTCGTGTCGAACTCGATCAGGTCCGCACGCAGGTTGCTGACGAACAGGTTGTTGTTCAGGATCATGTCCTTGGAACGCTTGGCATTGTCGAGGCCGTAGTAATCGTTCAATGCCAGGACGTTCCAGGTCGCGTTGACGCGCGTAGGGGCATCGACCTTCAGCGCCGACCCGCCGTGCGTCGCGCCGGGGTCGGGCTTGCTGTTGAATACCGACGTGTTGTGGCGGAACGTGATGCTCGGCATGCGCTCGGCCTCGTTCGGATGGAAGGCGCTGTGCAGGTAGAACCCGTAGCCCGTGTTGTTGCAGGCGAGGTTGTTCTCCACGAGGACCTGGCTCCGCTCGCTGCCCCAGACCGCGATCGCGCCGCCGCCGATCGAGGCCGTGTTGATCACCACGCAGTTGCGGATGACGATGTCGCCCAGTTTCGTGACGGCTACGGAGATCCCCCCGGCGCTGGGCGTGGGGTTCTTGCCCGTTTTGGGGTCGGCCATGCGGATGATCTTCGTCTCGTTGGCGTTGTAGCGGTTGCGGGCGGCGTGGTCGACGATCACGCCGTCCACGACGACCTTGTGCTTGGTGCGGAGGTCGCGCCGCTTGGACAGGTCCACGGACAGGCGGTAGCCATTGTCCCAGTTGTCCGAGCCGTTGTCGCCCGACAGGATCGTCAGGTGCGCGCCCCATGGGTCGCGCTTCGTGAAGTCGTCCGAGAACCCGCCGTAGATTTCGACGGCCTTGTCCGTCTGATCGTGTCCGTTCTCGCCCCGGCCCAGGTACGTGCCCTCGGCGATGAGGACGCGATCGCCGTCGGCGAGTTTGGTGAGAATGTTGCCCAGATCCTTGGCGGGCTTCTCCTTCGTACCGGTCTTGCCCTTGCCCCGAGCGGCCGAGATGTACCAGTCTCGTGCCTGCAGCGGCAGGGCGGCGAGCAGGAAGAGTGCGACCGGAACGGTCCGTTGCATCCAGTGCTTCGTATTCATGATCTGATCTCCCACGTGAGGTGCCTTTCTCCCCATTCTAGGCACCTTGCCCGGATGACCGGGGAATCCGGCAAGATGTGAAGGAGACGGGAGAACCTACCAGCCGCGACCGACAGGGAGCGAGGCAGCGCGACGGGCTCTCCAGGGCAGGAGACCGTGCCACTACTGCCGGAGGTGGGACCTGCCTTCGGCAGGCAAGCTCGAACCCACACGACCTTGCGGTCACGGGATTTTGAACCTGCCTACGGCAGGCAAGCTCGAACCCACACGACCATGCGGCCACGGGATCTTGAACCTGCCTGCCGAAGGCAGGTCCCGCGCGTCCGCTCAGATGCCGGAGGTGGAACCTGCCTACGGCAGGCGAGCTCGAACCCACACTGTGTTGCCACAACGGGATTTTGAACCTGCCTGCCGGCCGGCAGGTCCCGCGCTGCTTCCCTTGCGGGGGCACCCTCATTGCGGGCAGAAACGTCGTCGGAGACGTTCGCGCTGGGCGCCGGTCCTGAGGTGTTTCTCTCTCGCGCGAGCGGCTTCTCGGGTCGGGAACTCTTCAGCGTGAACGAGATCGAACGGCCCCTTACCCTTCGTGGACCGGTTGTACCCACGGTTGTGCTCACGGAGACGGCGCGGAAGATCGCTGGTCATCCCGATGTAGAGCCAGCCATTCTTCTGACTCCGCAATACGTAGACTGTCCACATACCCCATCCCCTGTAGGAATTGCCGGAGGCGGGACCTGCCTTAGGCAGGCCAGCTCGAACCCCCACCACCATGCGGCCACGGGATATTTAACCAGCCAGCCGAAGGCAGGTCCCCCGCGTCCGCGCAAAATCCGG
>CAZEJA010000074.1:9741-10288 GCA_964512215.1 uncultured Planctomycetaceae bacterium | reverse complement strand
TGGTGGTCGCCAGCAGCACGCCGCCGAAGAAGATCATCATCCCCAGCCCGGCCACCAGCGTGTACAGCACGGCCGCCCCTCGCCCGAACCGCTGCTCGTAGTAGTCGGTCATCGTCAGGCAGCGCATGCGGCGCATGATCGGCGCGATCAACCAGTAGAACGGCGTGCCGAACATCCACATCCACGAAATCCAGATGCCCGCCGCCCCCACGCCGACGCTCTTGCTGATCGCGCCGCTGGCGTCGCCCGGGTTCGTCCCCGCGCCGAAGGCGTGCATCATCATCATCGACACGCCGAACTTCCGCCCGCCGAGCAGGTACCCCTCGCGGTCGCGGACCCGCCGCTTGCTCCACCATCCCAGCAGCAGCATTCCCACCAGGTACACCACCAGGACGATCCAGATCGAGTAGTGCAATCCCAGCCACACCATAGGCGGTTCTCCTTACCGGCAACGATCGCGGGGTGGGGGGGGGGGGGGGGTGGGGGCGGGGGGGGTGGGGGGGGGCCCCCCCCCGGGCCCCCCCCCCCGCCCCCCCCCCCCCCCCCC
>CAZEJA010000074.1:0-9731 GCA_964512215.1 uncultured Planctomycetaceae bacterium | reverse complement strand
ATCGCGGGGTGGTACGGCTGGCATGTCCAGCCGTGTTGTGTACGGAGCGAACACGGCTGGACAAGCCAGCCGTGCCACCCGCCGCGTCCGCCGTTTCTTCTACTTCCCTCTGCGTTCTCCGCGCCTGCCTGCCGGCAGGCAGGTCTCTGCGGCCCACCCGTCCTCAGTTCTGTCGTCGGCTGCAGTCGGGTTGGCCGGAGGGGCTTTCCCAGAAGCCGAAGTACTTGTAGACGCAGTCCATCAGCGGATCGCGCGCAGCGACGACAGCCCGCTTGAGGCGCTCGCGAAGTTCGGCGACCTTCTCCGCGCAGGCGGGGTCGTCGATGCGGTTGTGCAACTCCGCCGGATCCGTGGTGAGGTCGTAGACCTCGTCGTTGTCGCCCGGGGTGAAGATGTACTTCCAGCCATCTCTCGTCACGAGTCCGCGCTGGGAGTACAGGTAGCGAATGCCGTGGAACTCCAGCAGCAGATCTTCGCGCGGATCGGGCATGTCCTCGCCTCGCAGGACGGGCAGGAAGCTGACGCCGTCGAGCGAGCTATCCGGCATGCCCAACACGTCCAGCAGCGTCGGGAAGACGTCCATGTTGTAGACGAGTTCGTCGCACGTCCGCCCGCCGGCGAACTGTCCGGGCCAGGCGACGATCAGCGGGATGCGGTGGGCCTCCTGGTACATCAGGCCCTTGTCCGTCAGTCGCCCGTGGCTGCCCGTCATGTCGCCGTGGTCGGTGGTGAACACGATCACGGTGTTGCCCGCCAGCCCGAGCTGCTCGAGGCGGTCGAGGATCCGCCCGATCTCGGCGTCGATCATCGCGGTGAAGTCGTAGTAGAGCCCGACGACCTCGCGCCAGTCGGCCCAGCCTTGGCGGTCCGGACGGAAGAAGCAGTCCCGCATGCGGCGAATGAATGCGGGTTTGCCGGACCCATCGTCGTCGAAGCTCTCCCAGGGCTCGATCGCGTCGCGGTCGTGCATGCCGGCGTATTCGCGGCTGGGCAGGTGCGGACCGTGCGGGCCCCAGAACTGACACGTCAGGAAGAACGGCTGGTCTCCCGCGGCGTATTGCTCCATCATCTCGATGGTCCGCTCGGCGAGATAGTGCGGCGGCGTGGACTCGGTGCGTCCATCCCACACGCCGGCCATCAACATCTTTTCGTCCGCGTTGATGTGGATGCGGTCGCGGATCTCGTAGGACAGCCCGTTGGCCTCCAGATACTCGATGAACTCCGGCTCGGTCGGCAGGTTGCCGTACCCCCCCACGTTCATCCCCTCGAACCCGTAGTCGACCGGTCCCTTCTCCGTTCCGACGTGCCACTTGCCCACGTACCCGCAGCGGTAGCCCGCCTGCTGGAGTCGCGGGTGCAGCAGCATGCCCGGGTCCGGCAGCTCGGCCGCCAGGGAATGGTACATGTCGCAGTTCGTCCCCATGCCGTTCGTGAACGCGAACAGGCCCGTGAACATCGACGCCCGCGCGGGCGTGCAGAGGCTGGACGGCGTATAGGCGCCCGTGAAGTTCACCCCCGACGCGGCCAGGCGGTCGGTGTTCGGCGTCCGGCAGACGGAGTTCCCGTTGCAGCCCGGCGTGTCGAACCGGATCTGGTCGAGGCCGATCCAGAGAATGTTCGGCCGGGTCGTGTCACTTGGCATGCACGGTGTCCTTCCTCGTCGCCCGGGGGGCGCTATCGTCCGTCGGCTTCCTCTTCGCGGGCGGCGTCGGCGAGATCGTCCAGACTGCTGCGCGGGCGGGGCTCGTCCGGGACAATCTTGCCGTCCGGCTCGATGTGCCCCTGGAGCTTGCCGTCCGCCTTGCCGTCCAGTTCGTCGATGATCTTCGCCTCGGCCTGCAGGTCGTCCTCGCTCAGCACGCCCTTGGTCACGAGAAGGTGCAGGACGCTGGCGACGACGAGTTTCAACTCGCCGATGTCGTCCAGCAGCATCTCCACCATCTCCTTGCCGACCTCGAACTCCTCCACGCGCTTCTGCATCCGCTCGCGCCTGCGGACCACCTGATCGAACAACGTATCGCGCGCCTTCACGTAGTTGTCGAAGAACCCCGCTCCAGCAGACATAGCCTCGCTCCTTTCGAGTCCGTTCGGATCGACCGCCGCAAACAGTTCCGCCTCGTCGAACACCCCTTGGCGGAGCATCAACTGGATCATCCCCGCCAGCGTCAGCTTCAACCCCGCGAGGTCGTCCAGGGCGTATCCAGCCGCTCTCTGCTTCTCCTCGTAGTCGAACTTCTCACGAATCTGGAACATCCTCGCCCGGTGCTGCCGACAGAGTTCGTCCAGATGCGCCTTGTACAGGCGAATGGTCACTCCGACCGATGTGGCGGACATATGCTCTCCCGTGCCGTCCGGTGCCTGCGAAGTCTCGTTCCCGGTGCAATAGCATACCACGTTCCGGCGTTTGCTTCATCAGGCGCCCGCCGCAGGACGAATGGTTGAATCCCCCGCGTGAGGCGGGATAGAATACGGATCGTCTGCCGTTCCGCTCAACCTGTCAGGAGAATGACCATGCAAGCCCTGTCGCGACATCCCTCTCGAACGCTCACTGTCCTCACGGTCCTGATCGCCTGTGCGATGCTGACGTCGCTCTGTGCGGCGGAAGACTGGCCCCACTGGCGCGGGCCGGACCGCACGGGGATTTCCAAAGAAACCGGCTGGTCGCCGGCAAACCCGAAAGTGATCTGGCGGGCGAAGGTCGGCGTAGGCTTCTCGTCGTTCTCCGTCGCCAACGGGCGCCTCTACACGATGGGCAACGTCAACGACCAGGACATCGTCTACTGCTTCAACGCCGAGACGGGCAAGCCGATCTGGAAGCACTCCTACGCCTGCGCCCGGATGCCGGAGCTCTACGAGGGCGGCCCCAACGCCACACCGACGGTCGACGGCGAGTACGTCTACACGCTCTCGAAGGCCGGTCACATCGCCTGTCTCACGGCCGCCGACGGACGGTTGTTCTGGTCGAAGAAGGTCAAGGCCAAGATGCCGATGTGGGGTTTCTCCGGCTCGGCCCTGATCGATGGCAACACGGTGATCTTCAACATCGGCCCGAACGGACTGGCGCTGGACAAGATGAAGGGCACGCCCGTCTGGGCGAGCGGCAACACGGAGGCCGGCTACGCCACGCCCGTGCCTTTCCTCTGCAACGACAGGCCGGCGCTGGCAATGTTCTCCAAGGCGTCCCTGCTGGCCGTCGCGCCCGAGACGGGCAAGGTGCTCTGGGAGTTCCCCTGGAAGACGCGCTACGACGTCAACGCCGCCGACCCGGTGCTCGTCTCGAACGATACGGTCTTCATCTCCTCGGGCTACGATCACGGCTGCGCCCTGGTGAAGTTCACGGACAAGTCGGCGAGCAAGGTCTGGGAGAACAAGAACATGCGGAACCACTTCAACAGCACCGTGCTGTGGAAGGGGTATCTGTACGGCTTCGACGAGAGGACGCTCAAGTGCCTGGATCCCAAGACGGGCAAGGAAGTCTGGGCGCAGAAGGACCTGGGCAAGGGGTCGCTGATCCTCGCCGACGGCAAGCTGATCGTCCTGAGCGAAAAGGGCAAGCTCGTGATCGCCCCGCCCTCGCCGGACGGGTTCAAGCCCATCTCCGAGCTGCAGGTCTTCGAGGGAAAGACCAAGTGCTGGACGGCCCCCGTACTGGCCAACGGACGCATCTACGCCCGCAAGGTCGTGCCGAAGGGCAGGGAAAGCGAGATCGCCTGCATCGATGTGAAGACGAAGTAACGAATCTGCGGAGAGTGTCGCGGGTGCCACGCTCAAGCGAAGCTTGGGCGTGCTGCTTGACCCCGGAGCAATGGAGAAACCCATGCGCAAGCTGGCGATAGTACTGACGATAGCGGCCGTCGCGCTGATGTGCGGCGCGGCGGATTGGCCGCAGTTTCAGGGCCCCGACCGCAACGGCATGTCGGCCGAGACCGGCCTGCTGAAGACCTGGCCCGCCGGCGGACCGAAGGTGCTCTGGCGGATCGAGCTGGGCGCCGGGTACGGACCGGCCTCCATCTACCAGGGCGAGATCTTCGTGCTCGATCGCGTCGGCGGCAGCCGCACCGGGAGCGACAAGAAAGACGTGCTCCGCTGCCTGGAGCTGACCACGGGCAAGGAGAAGTGGACGTTCGAGTACCCCGCCCCCGGCACCGTGCCGCACCCGGGCTCGCGGATGACGCCCGCCGTCACCGACAAGCACGTCTTCACGCTCAGCCCGTTCGGGCACCTGCACTGCATCGACAAGGCCAGGCACAAGCCCGTCTGGGAGAAGCAACTGCTCAAGCTCTTCGGCGCCCCCCTGCCGCGATGGGGCATCGCCCAGTCGCCCGTGCTCTACAAGAACCTGGTCATTGTCGCGCCGTTGGGCACCCGGGCGGGGCTGGCCGCCTTCGAGCAGGCGACGGGCAAGCTCGTCTGGAAATCGCCCGCGCTGGGCAAGGCGGGCTACTGCTCGCCCCAGATCACCACCATCGGCGGCGTCGAGCAGGTGCTGATGCTCTGCACCGACTCGGCCGTCGGCGTCGACGTCAAGACGGGCAAGGAACTGTGGCGCTACGAGGGCTGGTCCTGCAAGATCCCGATTACCTCCCCCACGCCCGTCGGCGACGGGCGGATCTTCATCACGGGCGGCTACAAGGCCGGCTCGGCGATGATCAAGGTCACCGCCGCCGGCGGGACGTTCTCCGTGAAGGAACTCTACAAGACCGATAAGATCGGCTCGCAGACGCACCAGCCGCTGCTGATCGACGGGCACTTTTACGCCAACAGCAACAGCAACGAGTGGCAGCACGGGATGATGTGCTTCGACCTGGACGGTCGGGTCCTGTGGCAGACCGGCGCCAGCCCGAACTTCCAGCGAGGCAACCTGATCTACGCCGACGGGCTGATCTACAACCTGGACGGCAAGACCGGGCACCTGAGGCTGGTCCAGCCCAGCCCGAAAGGCTACAAGCAGATCGCCGAGGTCCAACTGCTCGGCGGCAAGGAAATCTGGGCGCCGATGTCCCTGTCCAACGGGCTGCTGGTGATCCGGGATCAATCGCAGATGAAATGCCTGGACCTGCGAGCGAAGTGAACGCCCCACGGAGAGCAACCAGCCGATGACGCGAGCTGATGAAATTCTGTTCTGTCACTGCGCCCACGCGAATGTTGTGGATGTGGACGTCCGGCGCGCGGTCCGCGATGCGCTGTCCGCCTCGGCGGCGAGCGTGCGAGACGTGCCCGATCTGTGCGGCCTGGCTGCGAAACGCGATCCCCTGCTGAAGAAACTGGCCGCCGCCGAGTCGCTGAAGGTGGTCGCGTGCTACCCGCGGGCGGTGACGTGGGTGTTCGCAGCCGCGGGGACCCCGCTCGACGACCGCGCCGACATCCTCAACATGCGAACGCAGAGCGCCGAGGACATTCTCGCGGCGCTGTCCGTCGAGACGACGGACGCCGCGCCGAGCGACCCGCCTTCCGTCGCGCCCGCGGACGACTGGCTGCCCTGGTTCCCCGTGATCGACTACGACCGGTGCACGGGGTGCAGGCAGTGCATGAACTTCTGCCTCTTCGGCGTCTATGGCGTCACGCCCGACGGGCGCGTCACCGTGAGCACGCCGGCCGCCTGCAAGACGCACTGCCCCGCCTGCGCGAGGATCTGCCCCGTTTCGGCCATCATCTTCCCGAAGTACGCGACGGCGCCGTTCAACGGCGACGAAGTGGACCCGGACGCGACCGGCGAGACCGCGAAGGTCGACGTCAAGACCGCCCTGGGCGGCGACGTCTATGCCGCGCTGCGGAAGCGCGGCGGCAACGGCGACGAGCAGCAGGCTCTGGCCGAGCGGACGGCCTGCGCGAATCTCAAGGACATCCAACAGCAGTTGGACATCCCCGACGAAGTCATCAACTCGCTGAACCCGCCGGACTCGCTGCGGCAGGCGGTGTGCGACTGCGAGAACTGCGAATGCGCCGGAATGCCGGCGGAGTTCTGTGACTGCGACTGTGCCTGCGCCGCACCGGGCGACGAGCAGACCGGCGGAGGAGCGTAATCGGCATGGGCAAGACCCGCGGAAAAACGAAGTCGGCCGGCACCCCGCGGGCCCGGTCCGTGCAGACGGGCATTCCCGCGACGAAAGCCGATCGCTCCCGCCTGACCGACGCGATCCGCGACCACCTCGACACGCACGGCGCCGTCCCGCCGCTCAGCGTCGACGAACTCCGCGCCCACACCGACGGCGTGCTCGCGGTGGCCGAGATCGACTCATCGTGCAGCGACTACGCCGCCGTCATGGTCAACAACGAAGTCTGGCAGGACTCCCTGGCGGCCGTGCCGTACGACCGGCGCCTGCTCCTGCTGCCCCAGTGCCTGCGAGACGCGGAGAACTGCCCCGCCGAGATCGACGAACTCGGGCTGCTCTGCCGGGCCTGCGGACGCTGCTGCATCGGCGACCTCAAGACCGAGGCCGAACGGCTCGGCTACGTCGTGCTCGTCGCCGAGGGCTCGCCCGTCGTCATGTCGCTGATCGAGTCCGGGCAAATCGAAGCCGTCGTCGGCGTCAGTTGCCTGGAGGTGCTCGAGAAGGTCTTCCCGTACATGGAATCCGCCGCCGTGCCGGGGGTAGCCCTGCCGCTGCTGGTCGACGGCTGCGTCGACACGACTGTCGACCTCGACGCGGTCTGGGAAGCGCTGTACCTGACCAGCGAGGACAAGACCCGCCGCATGGACCTCGAGGCCCTGCGGCGGGACGTGCAGGGCTGGTTCACGATCGAGGCGATGGACGAACTGCTCGGCGAGGCCGCGACCGAAACGGAGACCATCGCCCGCGACTGGCTGGTCGGTGCGGGCAAGCGGTGGCGTCCGTTCCTGGCCGCCTGCGTCTTCCGGGCCCTGCGCGGCGACCCCGACGCCCCCCTGCCGGGCGATCTGCAGCGGATCGCGGTGGCCATCGAGTGTTTCCACAAGGCCTCGCTCGTGCACGACGACATCGAGGATGAGGACGACGAGCGCTACGGGCGACAGACGCTGCACCGGCGCTACGGCGTGCCCATCGCGCTGAACATCGGCGACTACCTGCTGGGGCTCGGTTACGACCTGCTGGCCGGCTGCGAAGCGGCGGCGGACCGCCGGGCGGACATGCTCCGCGTCGCGGCGGCCGGGCATCGCGAACTGTGCGTCGGGCAGGGCGAAGAGTTGTGCTGGATGCGCACGCCGCGCGTGCTGTCGACGGAGCAGGTGCTGGGCATCTTCCGACGCAAGACGTCGCCCGCCTTCGAGGTGGCGCTGCATCTCGGGGCGATCCATGCGGGCGCCGACCGCGACGTGCTCGACGTGCTCAGCGAGTACAGCGAGGCCCTCGGCGTCGCGTACCAGATTCGCGACGATCTGGCCGACTTCGCGGGCGAGGGCGGCGACGCATGGGCGATGCGCCCGAGCGTGCTGCCCGCGATCGCCTGCGAGCATGCCGACGACGAGCAGCGCCCCGCGCTGGAGGCGCTGTGGCGCCGCGCCGAGGACGCCTCCGCGAAGGAGTCCGAACGCCTCGTGGTCGAACTCGACGCCGAAGCGATCGCCGCCGGCCTGCTCGAGACCCACAAGGGCCGGGCCGTCCGCTGCCTGACCGCGATCGACAACGCCAACCTCAAGGGCCTGCTCCGCCGCGTCGTGGGGCGCATCTTCAAAGACGTGGAAACCATGAGCTGCTGCCATGACCATCGGACAGGAAACGCGGCAGGCCGCCCGCCGCGCCCGACATCTTCTCGCTGACCGCGCCGAGACGGCCGCCGCCTTCCTGCTCGGCCGGCTCCATCCCGACGGGGGATTCCGGGGGCGAAGCGACGCAGCCGATCTCTACTACACCCTCTTCGGCGTTGAAGCCCTTCGCGCACTCGACGCCGACCTGCCCGCGGAAAGCCTCGCAGCCTATCTGCGAAGCTTCGACCCCGCGACGCTCGACCTGGTCCACCTCGCCTGCCTCGTGCGCTGCGCGTGCATTACTGAGGAGAACACGGGTGCCACCTTCAAGGTCCCCAAGGGAGCTTGTGGGTGCGGTCTGGATCCCCAGAGCACCCACAAGCTCCATCCCGACTTCGTCGGGACTCCGCTTGAAGGTGGCACCCCAGCATCGCGCGACGAGTGGGGCGCGCGGCTCAACGCCTTCCGCAGCGCCGACGGCGGATTCGGCACCGAGACCGGCGCCGAGTTCGGCTCGGCCTACGGGGCGTTCCTCGCCGTCGGCGCGCTGCAGGACCTGGGCGCCGCGGTGCCCGACGGCGTCACCGACGCGCTGCTCGCCCTGCGGACGCCCGACGGCGGGTGGGCGAACGACCGCGTCATTCCCGTCGGTTCCGTCCCCGCGGCTGCGGCGGCCGTCACGGTCCTGCGACATCTCGGACACGATGTCCCGCCCGAGACCGGCGACTGGCTGCTCGCCTGCGCCCACGTCGCCGGCGGCTTTCCCGCGATCAGCGGCGCCCCGCCCGACCTGCTGTCCACCGCCGTCGCGCTGCACGCGTTGGCCGGACTGGGCGTGGACCTCGGCGACCGTCGCGACGCCTGCCTCGCCTTCGTCGAGTCCCTGTGGGACCCGCGCGGGGCCTTCCGCGGAAGCCCGGACGACGTGATGCTCGACTCCGAATACACCTGGTACGGACTGCTCGCCCTCGGGCATCTGAGCGAGGACACATGACCGACCGCGACGAAGCCCTCCACGAGACGCTCGCCGCCGCGACGGAGCGGCTGCTGTCGCTGCGCTGCCCGGACGGGCACTGGCGCGGGGAGCTGTCCGACAGCGCCCTGTCGACCGCGACGGCCGTCGCGGCGCTGGCGGTCGCCGGCGGGCACGAGCATCGCGAGTACGTGCGGCGCGGGCTGGACTGGCTGGCCGGGCACGCCAACCGCGACGGCGGATGGGGCGACACCGTCCGCAGCGAGAGCAATATCTCCACCACTACGCTCGTCTGGTCCGCCTTCGCGATCGCCTCCGCGGACGGCGACGAGCGCTACGCCCCCGTGCTGCGGCGGGCGGAGGCCTGGCTGACTCGCGCCGCCGGAGGGCTCGCCCCGCGGCAGCTCGCAGCCGCCATCACCGCCCGTTACGGCAAGGACCGCACGTTCGCCGCGCCGATCCTCGCGTTCTGCGCCATCGCCGGCAAGCTGGGCGCCCCCCGCGACGCCTGGCGTCTCGTGCCCGCCCTGCCGTTCGAACTCGGGGCGCTCTCGCACGGCGCGCTGCGGTGGCTGCGCCTGCCCGTGGTCAGCTACGCCCTGCCCGCCCTGATCGCCATCGGGCAGGTCAAGCACCACTTCCGCCGCCCCGCCAACCCGCTGACACGCTGCACCCGCGCGGCGACGCGAAGCAGGACCCTCCGCGTACTCGAGAACATCCAGCCGCCCAGCGGGGGCTTCCTCGAAGCCGCCCCGCTGACGAGCTTCGTCGCGCTCGCCCTCGCCCACATGGGCCTGACCGACCATCCCGTCACGCGGAAGGCCCTCCGGTTCCTCGTCGACACCGTCCGCGACGACGGTTGCTGGCCCATCGACACCGACCTCGCGACGTGGGTAACGACACTGTCCGTCGGCGCCCTGGCGGCTGCGGGGTAACTGAACTCGCTGGACGAGTCCGAGCGGGGCGGGATTCGCGACTGGGTGCTGGCAGGGCAGCTCCGCGGGCGTCATCCCTACACCGGCGCCGCCCCGGGCGGCTGGGCGTGGACCGACCTGCCCGGTGGCGGGCCCGACGCCGACGATACCGCCGGGG
>CAZEJA010000073.1:0-10355 GCA_964512215.1 uncultured Planctomycetaceae bacterium | reverse complement strand
GGCGAGACGGGGATTGCAGCGATCATGGCCGTCATCATGCTGGCGGCGGGGTTCCTGTTCTCGGCCGTCGCCTCGTACATGGCCGGGTTGGTCGGCTCGTCGAACAACCCGATCTCCGGCGTGACGATCGCCACCATCCTCGCTTCCGCACTGCTGCTGTTCGCCCTGGGCATGAGCGAGGCGGCCGGGCCCGCGGCGGCGATTCTGATCGGCGGGGTCGTGTGCTGCGCCGCCGCCATCGGGGGCGATAACCTGCAGGACCTCAAGACCGGGCACGTCGTCGGCGCCACGCCCTGGAAGCAACAGGTCATGCAGGCCGTCGGCGTGCTGGCCGCGGCGTTCGTCATCGCCCCGATCCTCTCCCTGCTGCACAACGCCTATGGAATCGGGGCGGCGACAGAGGCGCACCCCGATCCTCTTTCGGCCCCACAGGCAACGCTGATGGCGTCCGTGGCCCGGGGCGTGTTCGCCCGCGATCTGCCTTGGAACATGATCGGCATCGGCATGGGCCTGGCCGTCGGCGTTATCGCGCTGGACCTGATTCTCGAGAGACGCCGCAGCAGCTTCCGCACGCCCGTGCTCGCCGTCGCCGTCGGCGTCTATCTGCCGCTGGAACTCGGAGCGGCCATCTTCCTCGGCGGACTCGTCGCGTGGGCCGCCTCGCGGGGACGCCGCGCCGGCGACAAGCAGAAGGGCGTCCTCCTAACGGCCGGGCTGATCACCGGGGAGGCCCTGCTGGGCATCCTCCTGGCCATTCCGATCGTCCTGTACGAGGGAGAGAATCCCCTGCAGATCAAGCTGCCCGGCGGCGTCCCCGCCTGGCCCGGCGCGATCCTGCTGGTCGCGGCACTAGCGGCCCTGTACACGGTATCCCGCCGACCCGAGCGAGACGACCTCCAGACGCCCTGACGGAAGGAGCAGACGTGAGCGGCTCGATCAGTCGACGGAGTATCCTGCGGCGCGCTGCCGGTCAACGCCAACATTGGGTCGTACTAAAACCGGCAGCCTGCACGTTACGCCGGCCGCAGATCTGCGGCCGACAGGTGATAGGCGGATACTTCTCAATGCACAAGCCGGGAGCGAAGGAGAAGATGATGAAGATGGATGAGTACTTCGCGGCAGTGCGCGACGGCGATCTCGCCAAGGCGGCCTCGCTGCTGGACGAGGATCCGGGCCTGGTGAATGCCCGTATACGCGGCGATTCCATGCTGTTGAACGGGAAGGTGTGGGAGAACAGGCAAGTTGTGGACATGGAACCGGACGACTCGCGCGACACGACGGCTCTTCACTATGCCGCCGTCCACGGCAAGACGGACCTCGCCAGGCTCCTGCTGGACCGCGGCGCCGATGTCCATGCGATCGGGTACGAGAACAACCACGAGATGACCGCACCTGTCGTTCTTGCAGCCTGGGAGGGCGGAACGGAGGTCCTTCGCCTGCTCCTCGAGAACGGCGCCGATCCGAACAGCAGATCGAGCAACGGTGTCACTCCGCTCTCGACGGCCATTCGCCACGGAAAAGATGACCGAGTTGAGCTATTGAAGCAGTTCGGAGCAAACGAATAGGCTGGCAACAAGGCCGCCGAGCTTGAAAGCGACCCAACACTACAGGCCCCCTGCAGTTACCCATCGCTCCCCCTTGAATTCAGATTCCCTCGGCAGAGCCGCTATGGTCCCGTCACGGGATCAGTCGTCATCCTCGTCATCATCTTCATCGTCGTCTTCGTCGTCATCATCGTCGTCATCGTCATCATCGTCTTCGTCATCATCGTCGTCTTCGTCCTCGTCGTCGTCCTCGTCGTCGTCCCAGTCTTCGTCTTCGTCATCCCAATCGTCGTTTTCGTCGTCTTCCTCTTCATCCATGAGTCGCTCGGCGAGTTCGTCGATGACCTCTTCCACCTCCTCCGCCTGCTCCCGCTGCTCGTGGTGGAGGCGCCGCAGCGCGCTGCCTAGTTCCTGTGTCGCCCGCCCCAGGCGGTCGATGTCGGCCCGGTTCCGCCCGACGGCCTGCCCGATCCGCTGGAATCGCTGCTCGACCTGCTTGTGGACGTCGCCCATCGACCGGTGCGCTTCGGCCTGACGACGGCGGATTTCCTCCCGTTCGCGATGCTCGGCTTCTTCCCGACGCCGGCGTTCCTCGTGCTGACGACGCTCGTGCATCTCGCGTTCGCGACGTTCCCGCTCGGGGACCTCCCGCTCGAGGCGCAAGCGGACTTCGCGCTCCCGCCTCTCGTCCCTGTCGCCGTCGCCGTTGCCGGGACGGTCGAAGCGGAGGATCCGCTCCACCTTCACATCACCCTTGCCCTTGCCGACCGGAATGTCGAACTCGCGCACGTGGGCCTTCCCGTCGGGCCCCATGATGACGATCTTGCCGTGCCCCTTCACGGCGGCCGACGTGCCGACCGGGATGTCGAACTCGCGCACGTGGGCCTTCCCGTCCGGGCCCATGATGACGATCTTGCCGTCCCCCTTCACGATAGTCGACGTGACCGCCGGTGTGTCGGCCTCGAAGGGATTGGCGATCAGGACCTCGACGTTCGCCGCCTTCGCCGCGCCGCCGCATCCGCCGCAACCACTCGGCTTCGGCGCAGCAGACTTGCCCGCAGCGCCCCTGCAGCCGCCGCCGCAACCACCGGGCTTGACCGCGCCGCCTCTACAACCACCACCACATCCGCCGGGCTTAGCGGCAGCGCCCCTGCAGCCGCCGCCGCAACCGCCGGGCTTGACCGCGCCGCCCCTACCCCCCCCCCCCGATCCGCCGGGCTTGGCGGCTGCGCCCTTACCTCCGCCGCCCCACCCACCGGGCCTAGCCGCCGCGCCCTTGCACCCGCCGCCGCATCCGCCGGGTTTGGCCGCACCGGGCTTCTGCCCGCCGCACTTGGCACAGCCGCCAGGCGGCCTCTGCCCCGGGGACTTCGGACAGGCGCAGTTCGGACGCGCCGGGCCGCCGGGCTTCGGACACCGACAGCCGGAAGGCGCCGAACCGGCCTTCGGACATCCGCAGTTCGGGCGCGTCGCGCCCGCGGCATTCGGGCACTTGCAGCCGGGGCGCTGGGGAGCGGCGCAGGACCGCGCCAGCGCCTCCATCGCCTCGGGGACGTGCCCCAACTCCTTCTGGAGTTCCGCCAGCACGAACAGCGCAGCCCGCCGGACCGGCGGCTCGTCCGCCGCGCTGGCGACGTGCTCCAGTGCATCGATGCCCGCCTCGAACTCCTTACTCTTGACGGCCATCTCCTTGATCTCATGGACTGCGACCAGCCCCGAGAGGATCGGATTGTCCATCAGTTCGGCAGCTTCGTGGAGTTCGCGGACATCCTGCTCGGACGTCTTGGCCTTGGCCGGGGGTTTGCCCACCGCGGACGTCAGCGTCATCGCCAGGACCCCCACCAGCAGAACGGCCAGAATGGTTCGGTGTCGCATGAGTGCTCTCCTTCTCTTTGGATTTGTGTGTGCCGATGCTGCTTCATATTCTACGCTGGGCGGGTTACGTCCCGCCATAGTCCTCTTGGCCGGGTGCCGTGGTTTGCGGAGCGGAGCGAAGCAACCACGCTGCTTCCACTCGCGCACCACGTGGTTGTCCCCAGGGGACAGCCCACGGCACCCACGTACGCGGTCCAGGCGCGGCAAAGCCCGTGAAATCCGCCGCCCGATGGTGTGTAATACGTCCCATGTCCGTCCTCCTCCAGGCCGAGCACATCGACAAGCACTTCGGCGGGGTGCACGCGCTGGACGGCGTGGACTTCGACGTCGCGGCGGGCGAGGTCCACGCGCTGGTCGGCGAGAACGGCGCGGGCAAGAGCACGCTGGGCAAGATCGTCGCGGGCGTCGTCCGGGCGGACTCGGGGCGGATCCGCCTCGGCGGCGAGGACGTGACGATCGCCACCCCCCTCGACGCCCAACGCCTGGGCATCAGCATCATCTTCCAGGAACTCGACCTGTTCCCCAATCTCACGGTCGCCGAGAACATCGCCATCCGCAACCTGCACGTGGAGCGCGGGCAGACGGTGCGAATGCGCAAGCTCGCCCGCCAGGTCCGCCCGTTCATGGAGCAGGTGGGCCTGACCTGCCCGCCGCACACGCTGCTGGAGACGCTGCCCATCGGGCAGATGCAGCTCACGGCCATCGCGCGGTCGCTGAGCATGGACGCCCGGTTGATCGTGATGGACGAACCGACCAGTTCGCTCGAAGGCGAGGCCGTCGACACGCTCTTCGATCTGATCCGCAAACTGAAGGACTCGGGCGTGTCGATCATCTACGTCTCGCACAAGATGGACGAGATCTTCCGCATCGCCGATCGGATCACGGTGCTGCGCGACGGGCGGCGGATCGACACGAAGGCGGCGGGCGACACCGACGTCGACGACGTCATCCGCATGATGGGCGGGCGGGATGTCTCCGACGTGCAGCGCCGCGCCGGACAGCGGTCCGACGAGGTGCTGCTGTCGGTGCGGAACCTGACGACCGCAGCCGTGCAGGATGTGTCGTTCGACCTCCGCGCGGGCGAGGTGCTGGGCATCGCGGGCTTGGCCGGTGCGGGACGCAGTGAAATCGGCGCCGCCCTGTTCGGGCTGGACCGCCTCCGCGACGGCGAGGTGACCGTCCGCGGCGGTCGCGTCCGCCCCCGTTCGCCGCGTCGCGCGATGCGGGCAGGGGTGGGCCTGCTGCCCGAGGACCGCAAGCTCCAGGGGCTGATGATGGACATGTCCGTCAAGCACAACGCGACCCTGTCCATCCTGGGGCGCCTCCAGACGGGCGGCTTCATCCGCCCCGGCGCCGAGACCCGGGCGATCGGGCCCGTTCACGAGCGGATTCTCCTGAAGGCCGCCTCCCCCGACGTGCCCGTCCACACGCTCAGCGGGGGCAACCAGCAGAAGGTCCTGCTCAGCCGCTGGCTGCTCGTGAACCCCGACGTGATCTTCTTGGACGACCCCACGCGCGGCATCGACGTGGGCGCCAAGCAGGACATCTACGGCATCATTGAAGAGTTGGCCTCCCGCGGCAAGGGCGTGATCCTCGTCTCCAGCGAACTGCCCGAGCTGCTCCGCTGCTGTGACCGCATTCTCGTGCTGCACGAAGGCGAGACGCCCGGCATCCTCGACGCCGCCGACGCCACGCAGGAAACCATCATGGCCCTGGCGACCCGCAGCGCCGCGGCCGAACCGGACACCATCGCGCCATGAACAGGAACGAACTGCTCCGTCGGACCGTGTCTTCCGCCCGCCACCTGCGGCGCCTGCAGAGCGTCATCGGGCTGCTGCTGCTCGTGCTCGTCGCCATTCTCATCAGCCCCGAGAAACGCGACGGCACGAACATCTTCCTGGGGGGAAACAATCCGATCGAGATCATCGAGAACTTCCTCGCGGGCGAGAGCAACCTCGTCAACATTCTGCGTCAGGTCTCGGAGATCGGGATCATGGCGCTGGGGATGACGTTCGTGATCCTGACGGCGGGCATCGACCTGAGCGTCGGCAGCGTGCTGGCGCTGTCGGCGTCGACGGTGGCGCTGCTGCTGACGCGGTGGGAATCGAACTTGTCGGGCACGATGCACGTCACCGCCTGCATCGCGGCGGCCGTCGGGCTCTGTGCAGCCGTCGGGCTCGTCGTGGGCGCGGTCATCGCCAACCTGCGCCTCCAGCCGTTCGTCGCGACGCTGGCGGCGATGATCGGCATCCGCGGACTCGCCAAGTGGCTGACGGAGAACGCGAACATCGACATCGGCTTCGGCGGCGGGACCCCCGCGGTCTTCGCCGAGACGTTCTCCGAGAAATTCCTCGTCATCGGCGTGTTCGTTGCGCTGGCGCTGCTGCTGGGCATCCTGCTGTCGCGAACGGTGTTCGGCCGCTACGTGCGGGCCCTGGGCGACAACGCCAAGGCCGCCGTCTACGCAGGCCTGCCCACCAAGCGGATCATCATCCTGGTCTACATGCTCTCCGGGGCGCTGGCGGGCGTGGCGGGCGTGCTGCACGCCGCCCAGGAACACCAGGGCAGCCCGAACGCGGGAGTGGCCTACGAACTGGACGTGATCGCCGCCGTCGTCATCGGCGGAACCAGCCTCGCGGGAGGCAAGGGGAGAATCGTCGGGACCATCATCGGCACCCTCTTCATGGGCGTCCTGACCAACATCCTGGGCCTGCGAAACGTCGACTTCAACGTGCAGCTCATGGTCAAGGCCGTCATCATCATCGCCGCTGTCACCCTCCAGCAGACTCGCAAGCGCACGACGTAATCCACTTCGGATTTCGGATTGCGGATTTCGGATTGGGAAGAAGCGCGCCGTCTGTGGAATTCCGGGAACATCCGGAACGTGCCCACGATGCAATTCGTCATTCGACATTCGACATTCACTGGGGCATTGGGCATTCGTCATTCACTGGGGCATTGGGCATTCGTCATTGGTCATTCGCCCGAGCCCGAAGGGCGCGGGCGCAGGTGCTTGTCCGCGAAGTCTATGTACTGCGTCCAGTCGAACTCCTTCACGTCATGCCCGCCGCTGCGGACGTGGTAGCCGATCGCGCCGTGTACGGGGCGGTCCAGCGGGGGCATCGCTTGGACGGGCAACCCCTTCGTGCCGAGCAGGCGGTAGACCGGGTCGGCGCCCCGGGCGGAAAGGAACTCCCCTCGCGGGTCCGCCCACAGGTCCTGGTCGGCGCTGGCGACGTAGGCCGGGCGCGGCGCGATCAGGGAGATCAGCATGTGCTGGTCGACGGGTAGCTCCGCTTCGTTGCTGTTGTACTTCCGGAAGTTCTCACAGAACCAGTGCGGGAAGCTCGTGTTGATCCGTCGGACCGTCTCGCCGTAGGCCCGGCGGCTGAGGGCTGCGCCGCCGCAGCCGGAGTTGTTGGAGATGGCGATCGCGAATCGTTCGTCGCTCGCCCCCGCCCACAGCGACGTCTTGCCCAGTCGCGAGTGCCCCATGACGATGATGCGCTTGGCGTCGACGTCGGGGTCGGTCTCGAAGTAGTCGACGGCCCGGCTGAGCCCCCACGCCCAGGCCGCGATAGAACCCCACGCGTCGGGCCCGCGCGGGCCCTTGTCGAAAGCCGCGTGGACGCCGTTCTTGAACCCGTCGTGGAAGTCCGGGTCGATGTCGCCGTAGTAGATCGTCGCCAGCGCATACCCGCGCGCGACGATCTTCTCGACCGGCCAGCGCGCCGACGCCGCCCCGCGAGACTTCTCCGTCGCAGGTCTGCTGGGTGCGCCTCTGCTGGACGGCCGCATCCACGACGTCGACAGGCGGATGCCCTTGTCGGACTGGATGGAGTGGTTGCCCCGGAAGTTCAGCCCGAGGAACGTCGGCGTGGGTCCTTTCGCGCGGGCGGGCAGGTAGAGCAGGATATCCATGGACGGCCCGTCGGCCTCGCCGGTGAAGCGGACGGTGATCTGCTTGCGCCTTGCCTTGCCGCCCAGCGCCTGGTCGTCGGTGTCGAAGACCTTGAAGGTCATCCCCTTCGGCCGACCTGGCGCGACCCCGTACACGTGCTTCTGGAAGAGCGCGAGGATCTCCGGGCGGCGCGTGCGCCGCCACGTGTCCGCATCGGCGACCTCTTCCCCCGCCACCGTCTTCAGAGGGTCGGGCAGCGTGTAGATCGGGACCTTCGATTCGAAGACGTTCGTGTCCTTGCGCCTGGCGTATTTGCGCCTGGACGCCTCCGAAGACGTCCACCCCTTGCCCTCGCGGGGCTCCCCGGCTGCAACGGCGTGGGCAAGAAATGCGATCCCCACAGCCGCCAGAATCTGCAGGCCCGTAACGTGTGTCGTGTTCTGGATCATGCTTCGTCTCCTGTCGGCACCGGGGACAGACCGCGTCGGACCGTCATGCTACCGGCGAACCGGAAGGAAGCAAAGAGGGAAGGCAAGGGGGCGGGGTCCGGCCGATTCGCTTCGCTCATCAGCCGGCTTCAGGGGAAGCGGGCAAGAGGAGGGTTCTGTGCTGGTCAAACGATTCTCCAGCGTACATAATGACGGGCGAATCCCTGGGAATCTGCACGAGCGATAAAGGAGACGAGCGATGCGGATCAGAGGCCGATGGATCGCGGGAGTTCTGGCCTGCGCGATGCTGGCGACGCTGTCGGGGTGCGGCAAGAGGGAGCAGGACGGCAGGCGGAAGTACCTGGTCATCTTCAGCCAGTGCAACAACGCCGAACCGTACCGCGCCGCGCAGAACCGGCTGCTCAAGAAGCTCTTCGCCGAGCACGACGACGTGGAACTGGTCATCAAGGACGGGCAGCAGGACAACTCCAAGCAGATCAAGGACATCGAGGACGCCATCAAGCTCGACCCCGACGTGCTGATCGTCGCGCCCAACGAGCGCACGCCGCTGACGAAGGTCATGGGCCAGGCCGTCAAGGCGGGCATTCCCACGATCTGCCTCGAACGGGACATCGTCGACCCGAACAACTACACGACGTACATCAAGTGCGACAACCGCAAGATCGGGCAGTTGGCCGGGCAGTTCATCGTCGACCACCTCACGGAGAAATACGGCGAGCCCAAGGGGCGGATCGTCGACCTGCAGGGGCTGCTCGGCGTCGAGGGCGAGGAGAACCGCCGCGAGGGCGCCAAGGACGTGTACGGCAAGCACGCGGGCATCGAGGTCGTCCATGCCGCCGTCGCGGACTGGCTGCAGGACAAGGGGCGCCAGCGCATGGAGGAGGCGCTGTCGGCCAATCCGGTTGATCAGGGCGGCATCGACGTGGTGTACGGGCATAACGATCCGATGGCCATCGGGGCCTACCTCGCCGCCAAGGAGGCCGGGCGCGAGAAGGAGATGGTCTTCATCGGCGTCGACGGGCTCGGCGGGCCTGCGGGCGGCATCCAGAAAGTCGCCGACGGCGTGCTGGCCGTAACGTTCTACTACCCGCTCTGTGTCGACAAAGCCGCCGAAATCACCAACAAGATCCTCCGCGACCCCACCTTCAAGCCCAAGAAGGAATACATGATGGAGTCGTTCCAGATCACCCCCGAGAACGCCAAGGAAGTCTACGAGAAGTACACGTTCGAGTAGCAACGTTTAGCGGTCGACCGCAGGTCGGCCAACAGGAACGAAACCGGGGGGGGAGGTTTCACGACGCGTCGATCACGCCCGTGAGTTGCGCGGGATGGTCGATGAGGACGGCGGTGCCGTTCGCGCGGAGTTCCTCGGGGGTGCGGAAGCCCCAGGTCGCGCCCACCGCGTACATGCCCGCGGCCGTGGCGGTCTGCATGTCCGTGTTCGTGTCGCCCACGTAGAGGACGCGCTCGGGCTCGGCGCCCATCTGGGCGGCGAGGTCCAGCGCGGCCGACGGGTCCGGTTTGCGGGGTACGTCCGGCAGCGCCCCGCGGACGACGGCGAACTTCCAGTGCGGCAGCAGCTCGGCCACGATGAGCTTCGCGAAATGGTCGGGCTTGTTCGTGAGGATCGCCATCGGCAGGCTGCGGCCGGTCAACTCGCTGAGCATCTCGGAGACGCCCGCGTAGGGAACGGTCCGCTCGGCCCAGCGTTTGGTGTACTCGGCCTGCATGCCCGCACTCGCCCGCTCGATCGTCTCTTCGTCCTGAACATCTTCCGGGAGCGTCCGCACCACCAGCGCCCGCACGCCGTCGCCGACGAAATACCGGTACGCCTCCAACGGGTGCTCCGGATGCCCCAGCGCCCGCAGCGCCCGGTTCATCGAATCGCCCAGGTCCGCCAGCGTATCCAGCAGCGTCCCGTCCAGATCAAACAACACCGCGTCGCAGTTCATGGGATGTTCCCGTGCGTGGTTGTGGAACGAGCCGACCCGATGCCTCGGGACGGCCCGTGGTGTTTCCGGCCGGCCGACGGCGCTCAGTCGGTGGTCATCGACATGAGGAACTCGGCGTTGGAGGCGGTTTTCTTGAGGCGGCTGATGAGCAGTTCCATCGCGTCGGTGGGCTGCATCTCCGCCAGGACGCGCCGCAATGCCATCACGAGGCGGCACTCCTGGTCGTCGAGCAGGAGTTCTTCCTTGCGGCTGCCGGAGCAACTGATGTCGATGGCCGGCCAGATGCGGCGGTCGACCAGGCGCCGGTCCAGGTACAGTTCGCTGTTGCCCGTGCCCTTGAACTCCTCGAAGATGACCTGGTCCATGCGGCTGCCCGTGTCGATCAGGGCGGTGGCGACGATGGTGAGCGACCCGCCCTCGTCGACGCAGCGGGCGCCGCCGAAGAACCGCCTCGGCGGGGCCAGGGCGCCGGCGTCGACACCGCCGGTGAGGATCTTGCCCGAATGCGGGGCGGCCGCGTTGTACGCCCGCGCCAGGCGCGTGATGCTGTCCAGCAGGATCACGACGTCGCGCCCGTACTCGACCATCCGCCGCGCCTTGGCGGTGACCATCTCGGCGATCTGCAGGTGGCGGC